>DASPSB010000346.1:0-12116 GCA_035624135.1 Candidatus Acidiferrales bacterium
CAGCGCACGAGCGTATCGATAGGCCAAAAAATCAGGACGAACCCCGGCCCAAGCGGAGCGAGGCAGTCACCCTCGATGCGGCCCAGACGCAGAACCACGCCGCGCTCATTCTTGTGCAGGAATCGAACGCACTTGTAGGTCCAGAAAAAGGCGGCCACGAGCAGGACATACGGCATTACCGCCACCTCTGTGGCGGCTAGTATAGCCCCGCGGAGCGAAACTATTCGTGCCGCAGCGCCACCAGCGGATCCACTCGCACGGCGCGCCGCGCCGGCAGGTAGCACGCCGCGAGCCCCACCATGACGAGTATCAGCGGCACGGCCACAAATGTGCCCGGGTCAGCCGCCCCCACGCCGAACAGCAGCCGGTTCAATAGCCTTCCCGCCGCGAGGGCAGCCGCCAAGCCGGTAACCGTCCCCGCAAGCAGCATTCCCATTCCCTGCCGCAGGATTAGCCGCACCACGTCCCCTGGCTGCGCACCCAGCGCCATGCGCAGCCCGAATTCGCGCGTGCGCTGCCGCGTTCCGTAGGCCACTACTCCATAAATTCCCAGCATAGCCAGCAGCAGCGCGAGCACGCCGAATGCGCCGCAAAATGTCGCCGCCATGCGGATGCCGTACGTGACAGGCTCGATGCGCGTCTCGAGCGTTCCCACGTCGAATACAGGAAGTCCTGGGTTCAGTTGATGGACGCGCTCCGTCGCCGCGGCAGCGGACACCTGTGGATCGCCCGCTACGCGCAAATGCAAAGTGACGCTTGAGGCGAAAAACTGCTCGAGTGGCAGATAAATGAACGGTCTGGGCGGCTCCTCCAGGTCGTAGTAATGCGACGTGCGCGCCACGCCCGCCACCGTGGCCCATTTCCCCTCGATGCGCATCCGTTTCCCCACCGCCGGCTGCCCCGGCCAATAGCGATCCGCAACGGCCTGGTTGATGATCACGACAGGCGCCGATGCCGCAGTATCCTGATCCGAGAAATCATGCCCGGCCACCAGCGGAATCTGCATCGTCGCGAAATATCCGGGGCTCACATGCGCCACCCCTGCTTCGATGGCTTCATTCTTCCCCGCAGCGTACCCCTCCGGAATAAACTCGGCGCCATTGCTTCCGAATCCGAGCGGCACCCAGTCGGCCAGCGCGGCGCTCTCCCCGCCCGGCAATGCCCGCGCTCTCTCCAGCACCTGCCGGTTGAACGCGCTCGCCTGCGCCTCCGAATAGCCGGCGGGTAGCAGATCGTAAGACTCCAGCAGGACGTTGTGCATATTGAAGCCGGGATCGAATGTTCGCGTCGCGCGAAAACTGCGCATCAGCAGTCCCGCGCACACCAGCAGCACCAGCGAAAACGCGATTTGCGCGATGGCCAGCCCGCGCGAAAGGCGTCCCCCGCGTCGGCTGCCCGCCGTGCTCCCGGATTCATCTTTCAGCGCGCAGATGGGGTCGAGCGCCGACGCGCGAAGCGCCGGCAGGCTCCCGAACAAAAACGTTGCGAGCAGCGAAATCGCCAGCGTGGCCGCGAAAACACGCTCCTCGATCGGTACCGTAAGCCACACCGGCAGGTTGGACGCTGGCGCGAACTTCATAAACGATCCTGCCGCCCATCCCGTCGCGGCCAGGGCCAGCGCTCCCCCGGCCAGGGCCAGCGTGAAATTCTCCGCCAGAAGCTGCCGCACCAGCCTCCCTCGGCTGGCTCCCAGCGAAAGCCGGATGGCCATTTCCCTCTGCCGGTTCAAACCTCGCGCCAGCACCAGATTGGCCAGGTTGGTGCATGCCAGCAGCAGCACCACTCCCGCGATCCCCAGCAGCAGCGGAAGCAGCCGTGAGAAAAGTCCGTTGGCTCCGTTCGGCGATCGCCACAACGGATAAAGCGTTAGCGTCGTCCGCCCTTTGTGCGAGTCGGGAAATTCGTGCGCGATTTGGTCAAACAGGCCCGTCATCTCCGCCTGCGCTGCTTCGCGCTCCACGCCGGGACCAAGCCGCCCCAGCACCTGCAGCCAGGTGACGTTGCGCGCATCCAACTGCTCCGCGGCATCCGGCGCAATTTGCGGCGTCATCGCCAGCGGCACCCACACCTCCACGCGGAGTCCCGTAGCGCTGCCCTGAAAAACAGGCGGGGCGACTCCGACAATCGTGTATTCGTGCGAATTGATCGGTACCGTCTGGCCCAGGATCTCGCGCGAACCGCCGAACCGCTCCTGCCACAACCGGTAACCGATCACCACGGCGGGTGTGCTGCCCCGCGCATCCTCCGCCGGTAAGAATCCCCGCCCCGCCACCGGCCGCACCCCCAGCACGTCGAAATAGTTCGCCGAAACCAGCATTCCCCAAACGCGTTCTGGCCGGTCGTGGCCGGTAAAGCTCATCGGACACAAAGCCGTGGCCGTCACTCCGGAGAAGCTCTTCGTTCGGCTCCGCATATCCACGAAATCCGGATACGAAAACGAGGCGGATCGGCCGCGCGTCACCGCAATCAGCCGCCGCGGCTCCGCCGCTCCTGGAATCGGATTGAGCAGCGTGGCATTGATCCAGCTGAATACTGTGCTGTTTGCGCCGATTCCCAGCGCCAGGGTGAGGACGGCCACCGCCGTAAAGCCCGGATCTTTCAGCAGCGCGCGCGCGCCATGCCGCACGTCTTTCGTGAGCTGGTTCATGCCACCCTCCCGCGCCCCGCATTTGGTGCCCGCAGCAGGTTCCGCCTGATGGTACGCCTAAGTGCCGTGAAATGTTCACCCTCGCGGCTGCGGCGCGCCGCCTGGCGCCCGTCCATAATGGAAGTTGACCCACCGGCCTGGAATTGGGGAAACTAGTATGGCAATAACACCTGTCCCGAGGCTTCGGGACGTGCCGGCCCCGCTCTTTTGGGGCACGGCGCCGCAATTGGGGTGGTTTCTCATACTCTCCGCAATCGAGGCAGCCATGAACGAACAAATCGGCGAACTTCTCCCTCCTCCGCGCCTGATGATGACGCCGGGCCCCTCCAACATGGACGCCCGCGTTTACCGCGCGCTCGCCACTCCGCTGGTTGGCCACATGGATCCCTGGTTCACGGCCATGATGAGTGATGTCCAAATCCTGCTCCGCCGCGTCTTCCAGACCGAGAACCGCATGACCTACCCGGTTTCCGCCTCCGGCTCCGGCGGCATTGAGGCCGCGGTAGTGAATCCGCTCGAAACGGGCGACGAGGCCATCGTCTGCTCGAACGGTTGGTTCTCGGAGCGCATGGCCGTCATCGGCGAACGCACCGCCGCAAAGATTCATCGCGTGGAAGCGCCCTACGGCAACATCGTGGACCCCGACGACGTTCGCCGCGCCGGCCGCGGCCGCAAAATCAAGCTGGTCGGCCTGGCTCACGGCGAAACCTCCAGCGGCGTCCTCCAAAATCTCGACGACTACCGCAAAGTCGCCGACGAACTCGGCGCGATCCTGGTCGTGGACGCCGTCGCCACGCTCGGCGGCGTTCCGCTCGACGTCGATCACCAGCGCATCGACATCTGCTTCTCCGGGTCGCAGAAAACGCTCAGCGCCCCTCCCGGAATGGCGCCCATCACGCTCAACACCCGCGTCGAAGAAATCGTCAAGACGCGAAAAACGCCTGTCCAGAGCTGGTATTTCGATTTCGTGCCCATCATGAGCTTCTGGGGCAGCGAGCGGACCTATCATCACACCCCGCCCATTTCGCTTATCTTCGCCCTGCGTGAGGCCCTCCGCCTCGCCCTCGAAGAAGGTCTCGAAGCCCGCTGGGAGCGCCACCGCCAGAATCAGCACGCTCTCATCGCGGGGATTGAAGCCATGGGGCTCCAGCCGTTCGTCAAGAATCCCGCCGACCGCCTGCCCACCGTCGTGGCCGTCGTCGTTCCTCCCGGCATCGACGAAGCCAAGGTGCGCGCGCAGCTCCGCGAGGAATTCAATCTGGAGATCGCCGGCGGATTCGGCCCGGTGAAAGGGAAGATCTGGCGCGTCGGCCTGATGGGCTACGTCAGCCAGAAGTCCAACGTCCTTCTATTCCTCGCCGCCTTCGAAAAAGTCCTGGGCGATCAGGGCTTCCGCGTGCCCGCGGGCGCGGGCGTCGGCGCCGCGGTGCACTCCTACGCCGAAGCCGGCGCCGTTGCCACCCACGGATAGCGCCGGTGAAGGCAACGCTCTACAACGCGGGAAAAATGAGCGAGTTCGTTCCCGCCTTCGACGTTCGCTCACCGCTCACGGGCGACACATTTCACTGCATCTTTTCCCATATCCACAACGGAATCGCGCCGCGCCACAGCGACACGATTGACGCGCGCTTCTTTGTGGATGGCCGGCGTGTCATCGTCGGCCTGGCGCACACGGCCTTCGTGGCCTTCCGCGAGCGCGCTGGACGCGACCTCACCGACCGCGAAGCCAGCTATATCGCCGCCGCGTTTCTCGCCGAACGCCTCGAGCAATCGGACGAGCATCCGATTCTTCACGTGAGCCATGACGACGTGCTGCGGCTGATTGCCAAGCTGGAGATCCAGTAGGCGCGCGACTTCACGCATCCGACAGCGATTCGTCGAATCCTGACGGCTCGGCGAGTTCATCCTTCTCCAGCACTTCGCCACAGTCCAGGCATTCCACGTATTCCGAGTCCTGATCCTTGGCGATCAGCCTTCGGCGGCGATGCGGGCAGGTTTCCTTCTGCGGCATGGGACGTTCTCAAATCCTTTCGCTCACAATAGCACAGTGGCTGGGCGCCTCACTTCTCCGCCGCCTGCCGGTAACTGGACAGCGCCGGATGGTGCAGCCCGTGGCGCCGGATGAGAAATATCACCAGCAAAAAGCTCAGCGCGCCCGCGGACAACACCCCCACCGCAAATTGCAGCCCGAGCTGCAAGTCGAAAATGTCGGACACGTTTCCCACCAGTTCCGGCCCGAACGCTCCAGCGAGTTGCGTCACAAACATATAGACGCCCACCGAGCTGGCATAGGCCCGCGGAGGCATCATGTCGTGAATGATGGCCGTCACCGGCCCGTGGTACCAGGACATGAAAAACCCAGCCAGCGAAAACGCTACAAGGATCGTGTCCCGGTTGTCCGACGCCAGTCCCCACAGCAGCAGCGGCGCCGCGTACAAAAATCCGATCGCCACCGTTATCACCCGCCCGTAGGCCATGCGTCGCTGCAGAAAATCGGCCACCGCGCCTCCCACGAGCGCGCCGCTGACGAGCGCGACCAGCCCCAGGCTCCCCAGCAGCAGGCCCGCCTGACGCAGGCTGAAGTCCTTGTACCTCACCATGTAGTCGGGGCCCCAGGTGATGAACGACACGCTCGCAAACGTCACCAGCACCCCGCTCCCGATCAGCGCCAGAAACGCCGGCACGCGAAGCAGGTGCGATACGGGCACCACCTCCGTCTTCGGCCCGCGCGCGGGATCGTCCACACGCAGTGCCGCCAGCGCCAGAAACAATCCGGGAATCCCAATTGCCGCGAATGCCCAGCGCCAGCCCGTCGTGTCGCCCAGCACGCTTCCCAGCGTTTGTCCCGCCGCTCCTCCCACCAGCATCGCCGCGGCAAACACCGAGAGCGCTCGCCCGCGCAACTGCTGCGGAAAGTCGCCGGAAATCATCGACTGCGCCGCCGGGGAATAGGCGGCTTCACCGATTCCCACCAGCGCCCGCGCCGCCAGTAGCGCCATATAGCTCGTGGCCAGCCCGCTCAGAAACGTTGCGCCGCTCCAGATGGCCACGCCCGCCGCGATCACTTTTCGGCGGCTCGCGCGGTCCGCCAGCAGCGCAAACGGAACCGTCGCGAGCGCCAGCACCACTTGCAGCACCGTCTGGAGCGCTCCGAGCTGCGCGTCCGTGAGCGAGAATTCATCGCCCAGCCGCGGGAACAGCGGTACGATCACCAGCCGGTCCGCGAAATTGATAAAGTTGATCAGGGCCAGAACCGCCAGCAGGCGGAGCGGGTGCCTGCCCGGCGGGACGCGCGCACCCGGCAGCATTTGGCTGTCGCTTGCGATGGACGTTACCTCGGTTTCGATTCAGTTCCGCGGCTCATGCTGCCGCGCTCTCCCGATCCCCGGGCCTTTGAGCTCGGGACTCCGGGATTCGCGGCCGACCGGCGCGCGCGGGCAATAGTATACGGGTGATGACGGCAGGAATTATGGCCGAAGAGCAAAGCCAGAAGCGTTTTGAGACGCTGCTGTTCTACGGCGCGGTCCTGCTCATTTTCTATCTTGTTTACCGCGTCTTCGAGCCTTTCTTTCAGCCGCTCGGTTGGGCCGTCGTGCTGGTGGTCTGTCTCTACCCGCTGCACGAACGCCTGCTTCGCCGCAGCGGACCGGTGCGCGCGGCCGCGCTCAGCACGCTCTGCGTGCTGCTCCTGCTGATTGGCCCGGCGCTGGGTCTGGTAGGCGGCCTGGTCAGCCAGGCCACCGCCGCCGTTCGTCACCTCCAGGGAACGGGTGACTGGGCTTCGCAGATGCCCCCATCCGTGCAGCAGGCACTCAACTGGCTCCGCGAGCATGGATTTTCCAGCGTGCCCGCCGATCCGCTGCGCATGGCGCGGGAGGCCACGAACTGGCTCGCCCGCCTGATGGAGGATCGCGCCGGCGACGCCCTGCGCAACGCAGCCGACGTGGTTCTGAAGCTCCTGATACTTCTTTTCGCGCTTTTTTTTCTGTTCCGCGATGGCCCCGGGCTCGTTGAGCGCACCCGCCGTCTATTGCCTTTCGATGACCAGCACAGCGAACTGATTATCTCGCAGACGCGCGAGCTGATTTTCGCCAGCGTTACGGCGAGCCTGATCATCGGGGCGATTCAAGGCACGCTCGGGGCCGGCGCCTTCGCCATCGTCTCGCTTCCCTCGCCGCTGTTCTGGGGCGCCCTGATGGGATTGCTCGCGCTCCTTCCGTTGATCGGCGCCTGGCTGGTTTGGGCGCCCGCGGCATTGTGGCTGGCCATCCGCGGCGAGTACGGGAAAGCCGCCGTATTGGTGTGTATTTGCGCCGGAGTTGCCGGCGTCCTCGAACATTTCGTCCGCCCGATGCTCCTTTCCGGCAAGACGCAGATGAATTCTCTGCTGATTTTGATCAGCGTGCTCGGCGGAATCAGCGTCTTTGGTTTTCTCGGCTTCATCCTCGGCCCGATCGTCGTCGCTGTCGCTTCGACGATCCTCAACGTGTACACGGAACCGGAAAAAGGCAGTGGCTAGTGGCGAGTGAGGAAAAAAGAGGCAGGGAAGCAGGGAGGCAAGGAAGCAAGGAGGCAGGGAAGCAGGCGAAAAGGTCTCCGGGGAGTCGGGGACGGGAAATGACACGCATTAGATTGGGGTGTGCGCCCGGCGCACAGGGTCTAATTTCGACGAAAGTTTTGGCTACGTGGTGGAGGGCTTGACCGGACGGTGGGGTAGTGGCGTCCGTTGAAAAGCAGGCCAATCTAGTTTAAGCTAGTTGGTTAGGAGCGTTTCCCATGACCTCGGTGGGCCTGTTCCAAGCCAAGACTCGCCTCTCGGAACTGCTGCGCCGCGTGAAACGCGGTGAGAGGATCACCATCACCACTCACGGTGTGCCCTCGGCCGTTCTGGTTCCCGTCGAGGAAGGTGTAGCGAAGCCCGCCCACGCCGAGATTGTCGAGGGAATGCGCAAGCTCAGAAAGGGTCTAAAGCGCGGCCGGATAAGCGTGCGCGCCCTGATCGAAGAAGGCCGCCGCTATTGAACCCCGTGGTAATTGACGCCTCGGTAGCGCTCGCCTGGTGCTTTCCAGACGAAGCCAGCGACTATGCAGATCGGGTGCTGGTGGCCGTGGAGGGACGCGTGATACGCGTGCCGGCACTCTGGGCCACCGAGGTATCCAATGCCCTGCTGGTGGCCGAGCGCCGGAGACGCATCAAGGCGGCCGAGACTCAACGATTCCTCTCTCTGCTCGACGGTCTGACGATCACGGTGGATTCGCTTTCGCTGTCCGAAAATTTCGCAAACCTTCTTCCCCTGGGGCGGGCTCACGGGCTTTCGGCTTACGACGCCGCCTATCTGGACGTGGCGCTGCGGCATGCGGCGCCGTTGGCCAGCCTGGATGGGCACCTCTGTGGAGCCGCAGTCAAATCCGGCATCGAGGTTTTCGCCGGCGAGCGCTAAGCGCGCCCGGGATACGACTGGAATGGCGAGACGGCTGCAGTTCCGCCTTGGCTTAAGATGCGGCGGGCAGGCAGGAACAGCCCCGAAGGGTCGGGACGCAAAGAACGCGCATCCTGGTCGGATGCTGAGAAGCAAGGAAGCAAGGAGGCAAGGAGGCAGGGAAGCAGGCGAAAAGGTCTCCCGGGGAGTCGGGGACGGAAAATGACACGCATTAGATTGGGGTGTGCCCCCGGGGCACAGGGTCTAATTTCGAAGATAATTTTGGGCTAGGGGGGTAAGGCTTAGCTCCGTTCAGGGGGCTTCCCAGTGGAGAGCGCAGATTACCTGGGTGTCGGGGTCGCGCGGCCTGGGGTCTGCGGCGCATCGCCGGCCGGGCAAAGTGAGCGCGCACAACATCAGGGTCATTCGATTTCAAGTCCTGCCGCCGCGCGCTCTGGAAGGCTCTGAGATGCCTCAGCGGTAGATTTCCTTGCGATGTCCCAGGCGAAGGACCAGGACCAACAAGCGGTCATCTTCGATCTTCGCGATGAGCCGGTAATCGCCCACGCGGTATTTCCAGAACTCGCCCAGCCGCGAGCCGTGCAACGCTTCTCCGATTCCGCGCGGATCGTCGAGCTTGGCGAGTCGTTCCTGCAGGAACTTCAGGATGCGCTTGCGGGGTTGCGCGTCGAGAGCGGCGAGTTCGCGGTCCGCGGACTCGGCAAGCTCAACGCGATAGGCCATGGCGCTTCAGCGCGTCTTTGAGAGGGATGGTCCGCTCCTCGCCCCGGCGAATGCGTTCCAGAGCGCCCTCCGCCAAATACAGGTCTTCGATATCTTGCAGGTGTTCGAGGATGGCTTCGCGAACGTAGTAGGTCTTGGTGCGGCCGGTGCGCCGGGCGAGCCGTTCCAGGCGTTTTTCGATGGACTGCGGAAGACGAATGGCTAGCATGGTTCCCTCGCTATACAAGTATAGCATATAAGCCCGGAGAGCGGCGCAAAGCGGGACGCGGCGATACCCTGTGTAAAGTCGAAAAAATGGGGATTTATTTTGGCAGGGCGTAATCAAGTGCAACTGCGCACAGGCAGGAGTGCCTGTGCTACTGGTCAGGGGGCTTCCCAGTCGAGGGCGTAGACCTCCTGGGTGCCGACGTTGCGGAGGACCAACGGAGAACCGTCGGGGGTGACCCCGCTCCAGGGCACACCAAAGCCCACAGCGCGTCGGAAGCCAGTCAGGCTCACAATTCGTTCCAACTTATGATCGGCAATGCGCAGACGGTATATGGCAGGATCTTTGCCCCTCCCAGTATCGAAATACACGTATTTGCCATCGGCCGACCACGACCGCGACGCTATTCCGCCTCCTGGGGGCCTGGCAATTTCTGACCACTTTTGTGTGGCAGGAGCGAATGTCACCAGCCTGTCGAATGTCAGCGGAATCGTCAGCAATTGAGCTCCGTCGGGAGACAAAGAGCAGGCAAGCATGCCATCCGAGCCCGGCAAGGGGGTGACTTGTTTTGTTTTTAGATCGATTGATTTGAGCGAACTCAAATATTTGGCGTCAGCAATAATGGCATCGAGAAAGTATAGAACACTTCCATCGGCTGACCAGGTCGGGCTTCCCGTGAAATGATCGCCGGTGGGCAGTTCCTCGGGGACACCCCCATCGGCAGAAATGAGGAAGACTCTTTCGGGCCTGCCGGCTGGGGCACCAGAATATGCAATTCGCTTCCGATCCGGGGACCAGCTGGGAGCTTCGGCCCGCGAAGGGGCAAAGGTCAGCTGCAGCCGCTCGCTCCCGTCCACCTTGCTCCGCCAGAGCGTGCCGTCCGGATACGCAACGTAGGCGACCCATTCCCCGTCTCTCGAGAAACTAAGTCGCTCCGCTGAAATTCCAGAAAGAAAAGGGACGAAGTGTCCGGACTTCGCGTCGTATTGCACGACTTCCGCGCGCGACTGTTGACCCATTACGAACAGTTTTTTGCCATCGTTGCTGAGCGTAAATTGAGATAGGTCCATGGGGCCGAAAGAGAATTGCACGGGTTCGTGGCTGGTCTTGTGAAAAAGGTCTCCCTTTTCGCGAATCGCCCAAAGGTTCGAATGGCCACCGCGATTGGTTTCAAATAGAAAGTACTTACCGTCGGGAGTCCACTGGCCGAAGAACTCGGCAGGTGGATTGTTCCATCCCGCGAGCAAAGGATGGAGATTGGTTCCGTCTGCGGATACTTGCCAAATGGAATCTGAGCCGTTTTCGGAATACAGGGTGAAACGCAGGACTTGTCCATCAGGAGACCAGCGTGGCGCGTAGGGGACCCCCGCCACTGTCGCTACTTTTTCAGAATTACTGCCGTCGTCCGCGGCGAGGAAGAGGGCATTTCCTGACGCGTAGAGGAACTTCCCACTGGGCGAACCTACCCACACTGCATCATGGCCGGTCAGGTTCCCTAGTCTTCGGGGCGCTCCGCCCAGTGTTGGCACCCTCCAAAGTGGGTGTTCGATTTCGCCAATCGTGATGTCGCCAACCAGCAGCTCGGCCCCGTCCGGCGAAATGCTGTAGAGGCCCACTTGAGGGAAGGGGGTGCGAATTGCGGCTGTCTCTCCGCCCGCGACGGAAACTTCACCAATAGCCACATGGCCACCAATGTTTTCCTGTGCGTAGATTCTGGACCCATCGGTAAGGAGGGAAGGGACTGCGACGCCGAAGACTTTTTCGTGGCCGTCGTTGGTGAGCTGCGTGTAACCCAGCACTTTGGGCGGCGGAAGGGTGGGCCGGAGGAAATAAGCAACCGTGGTCAACAGAACAAGCGCTGCGGCGACGGCCGGCCACTTCGATCGCGCGGCGGGCCGGGCAACGGGTGCAGTGCTGGTCGGCTCAGTAGCGGCCGCGGCGGGGACGGCGGCGGAGCGGCCCGAAAGCAATTCGCGCTGGAGGCGCTTGAGATCTGCGCCGAAGTCTGCGGCGCTCTGGTAACGCAGCGTGCGGTCCTTCTCCACCGCTTTGTTGACGATGCGCTCCAGTTCCTGCGGGAGTTCCGGATTCAGCCGAACCGGCGACGCAGGCGTCTTGTGCAGGATGGCGTCGAAAACGAGCGCCGAGCTTTGGCCTGTGAAGGCCTGCCGACCCGTGGCCATTTCGTAGAGCACGGCGCCGAAGGAAAACAGGTCGGTGCGCGCGTCCAACTCCATCGCCGAAGCCTGCTCCGGAGACATGTAGGCCACCGTGCCTACGGCGATGCCTGGGCTCGTGAGATGCTCCGGGGCAACGTCTACTGTGGGCATCCCGGACGCACCCTGCGATGCGGCGTAGCGTTGCGGCATCAGCTTGGCCAAGCCGAAATCCAGGACCTTGGCCTGGCCGCGCTTGGTGACAAAAATGTTTGCGGGCTTGATGTCGCGATGAATGATTCCTTCGCCGTGGGCCACTTCAAGCGCGTCGGCAATCTGAACGGCCAGGGCCAGCAGGGACTCGAGAGCCATGGGCTTGCCTGCAATCTGCTGATTGAGCGCCTGGCCCTCGAGCAGTTCCATGGCGATGAAGGGCTGACCCTCGGCCTCGTCAATTTCGTATACGGTGCAGATATTGGGATGGTTGAGCGCGGAAGCGGCCTTGGCCTCGCGCTGGAAGCGTTCAAGCGATTGCGGGTCGCGCGCGACGCCTTCGGGGAGAAATTTGAGCGCGACTTTGCGGCCGAGCTTGGTGTCTTCGGCCTTGTAGACTACACCCATGCCGCCACCACCGAGCTTTTCGAGGACGCGGTAGTGGGAAATGGTGCGACCGACGAGGGATTGCGGGTCGGTCATTTGCTGCACATCTTAGAGGCAAGGAAGCAGGGAGGCAAGGAGGGAGGCCCTTCGACTCGCGGACTCGCTTCCCTCGACTCCGCTCGGGACAGGCAGGATCAGCCCCGAAGGGTCGGGAGGCCGAGAACGCGCATCCTGATCGGATGCTGAGAAAAGCAGATCCCTCCGCGCAGACGCGTCGGGATGACAGCGCGCGGAGGGAGCCAACCGGATGGCGCAGCACTTCCTGCGTCAGGACGGGCAAGCAG
>DASPSB010000375.1:0-2847 GCA_035624135.1 Candidatus Acidiferrales bacterium
TGAGCCCCTCTGCCGTACCTCCGGCTGCGGAGATCCGGGAAAGTCCATCACGATTCGAGGCCGCTAAGACGATTGTTCCGTCCTCGCTCCAACTTCCGCCGCGCGAATTGGCCGCATCGCACAGAGTCACCGCGGCGCCGCCGTGCACGGAAACCTTCTTCAGCTTCCCGCCCGCGAAAAACCCGATCCATTCGCCGTCGGGAGAGAAAAAGGGATCGCGCGCGCTGTTAGTGTCCCCGAGCGCCACGGCTTGCAGTTGGCCGAGTTCCCGAACATAGAGCTGTTGCTTCCCGTCCGCTGCGTTCACCACGTAAACAATCCGCGTCCCGTCGGGCGAAAGAACCTCCGACGGACCGAGTTCGGTGTACAGCGCGCCCTCCGCGCCGATTTCGCTGTTCAACCGCAGCGCGACGCCCGGCCCCGCTCCCGCGCCGCGCATCCATAGCCGCCCAAAACCGAGCGCCGCTAGAACGGCGAACACCGCCATCCCCGCCCACGGTCCGCCGCGGCGGACGCGCTTCCACACTGGCTCTTGCACGGCCGTCACTGCCGCGCCGGCCACGGTGCTCGTCGCCGCCTCTTCCCCGGGATGCGCCAGATAATCCTCGATCGCAATGCGCGCTTCGCCGATGGCTTGCAGCCGCCGCTTGGCATCCTTTTCCGTGCATCGCCCCAGGATTCGCCGGATGGCTCCGGGCGTGCTCGCCGGCAGCCGCTTCCAATCCGGCTCTTCCTTGATCACCGCAGCCAGCGTGTCGGAAATCGTTTCGCCGCCGAAAGCCTGCGCGCCCGCCAGCATTTCGTAGAGCACCACCCCGAACGACCAGATGTCCGCGCGCCGGTCCACCGCCTTGCCGCGCGCCTGCTCCGGCGACATATACCCGGCCGTGCCGAGAATCAGTCCCGCGCGCGTGGCCGCGGCTGTCAGCGTCGGCGAGCTGGAAAGATCCGCCGCAGCGGGATCGTCCGCCAGCGCCTTGGCGAGGCCAAAATCGAGCAGCTTTACCTTGCCGTCCGGTGTCACCTTCACGTTGGCCGGCTTCAGATCGCGGTGGATGATTCCCCGCTCGTGCGCGTATTCGAGCGCCTCGGCAATCTGCCGCGCGATGGGCAGAGCTTCTTCGAGCGGCATCGGTCCCTGCGCGATGCGGTCCGCCAGCGTCGGCCCGGGAACCAGCTCCATGGCCAGTGCGCGCGCCGCGCCCGCCAGCTCCAGGCCGTAGATCGTGGCGATGTTCGGGTGGTTGAGTGCGGCGAGCAGTTGCGCTTCGCGCTCGAAGCGGGACATGCGCTGCGGGTCGCTGCCGAAGGCTTCCGGCAGGATTTTGATGGCCACATCCCGCCCCAGCCGCGAATCGGTGGCGCGATAGACCTCGCCCATTCCGCCCGCGCCGAGTTTTTCCAGGATCTGGTAGTGCGAGACGGTCTGGCCGGTCAGGGAGCGCGCGTCCGCCATTGCGCGTACATCTTAGGTTTAGCCTCGCGCCCGGTCAATCGCTCGAGGCTTGTCACGCGCCCGGCCACCGCACACGCCGGGTAGGGGCCTGGGCTCACCCACGAAGACAGAAATCGCGTCGAAATTAGACCCTGTTTACCTGCCGTAGCCGGGTCGCCACGGTGACCTTCGGCGCAGGCGGGCTTGCCCCGAGTGCCGTAGCGAAGGGTGCGCCGTGCCCTTCCTAGCCTTCCCCTACGAAGAAAAGATTCGCGTCGAAATTAGACCCTGTGCGCCGGGCGCACAACCCAATCTAATGCGTGCAGTTTTTCGTCCCCGCCCAAGTTACCCACCCCTAAAGGCAGTTCAGACCAAAGAAGGACGGGCGCGGGGACGCGGCCAGTGAAACAAAAAGGGCCACCCCTCTTCGGGGGTGGCCCTCTCGGTGAAATCGATTTTAAACGTCACATGACTGGGCAGTGCTTTGGGTTCCTCACGCCAGCCAGTTTCTTGGACTTCTTCAGCGTCTTTCTTGCCATCTCAAAACCTCCCGGGTGCCGGCAGTCTCGCAATGGAGTTCCGGCACCGAGACCATTCGGTCAAGGCATAGCGCAAACTCCGCCGCACTGCAAGTGCAGGCGTCACAAGAGTGGTTGGTGGCCAGGCACAGAGAGAGAGGGCGCACTCCCGAAGGATCGGGACGGCGCCCCTGCGAGAGCGAAAAAAAAGGCCGGAGCCCGCCATAGCGGGTTCCGGCCTCAGAAGCTATGGCACGAGCAAAGCGGCGTCGAGCCGCCGCACTCCAAAGGGAGCGCCTATCCTTCGGCGGGCGCGCCCGTATCCTTGCGCAGATACTCGAGCGCGGCCGCCTCCTCGGGCGAGAGCGGCACTTCCTCGGGCTCGGGTTCGGGCTCGGGAACTTCCGTGAGCAACTGGACCTTGCGATAGAAGTCCAGCCCCGTTCCGGCGGGAATCAGCCGGCCCATGATCACGTTTTCCTTCAGGCCGCGCAGGTAGTCCACCTTGCCGCTGATGGCCGCTTCGGTGAGCACGCGCGTGGTCTCCTGGAAGCTCGCCGCGGAAATGAAGGAATCCGTGGAGAGCGAGGCCTTGGTGATGCCGAGCAGCATCGGCCTTCCGGTCGCAGGCCGCCCGCCTTCGTGAAGCACACGGTCGTTCTCCTCGCGGAAGCGGAACTTGTCCACTTGCTCGTCGAGCAGGAAGGTGGTGTCGCCCACGTCCTCGACCTTCACCCAGCGCATCATCTGGCGGACGATGGTTTCGATGTGCTTATCGTTGATGTTGACGCCCTGGAGGCGGTAAACCTCCTGGATGGCGTTGACGAGATAGGCCTGCGTGAACTTTTCGCCGAGGACGGCGAGCAGGTCGTGCGGGTTGAGCGGCCCGTCGAT
>DASPSB010000380.1:0-4451 GCA_035624135.1 Candidatus Acidiferrales bacterium
ATCGGGATAGTGCTGTGTTACGCCGGAGACCAGCGCGTCTGCGTCTCCCAGGTGCACCATCAGGGAGCCGAACACATTGCGGTTCTTGATGAGTTCGCGCGCCTCGGTCAGCGTCACGCCGCGACGCTGGCGGAGACGGTAGTAGGACTGGAGGTAGATTTCGCGGCGTGGGAACCTGTCGGGGTCCACGATGCTGGTGCCCTCCAGCGGAATCCCCAGTTCCTCGGCTCTTGCGCGGATCGTCTGCTCGTTGCCGAGCAGGATGGGCCGCGCCACCTTTTCGTCCACCAGCACGTGGCAGGCGCGAAGGATCTTTTCATTCTCGCCTTCCGGAAAAACCACGCGCTTCGGCCCCGCCTGTGCGCGATGCGTGATGGCGCGCATCACCTCGCGCGCCCGGCCGAGCCGCTTCTCCAGTTGATCGCGGTACTCGTCCAGATCCACCGGTTCCTGCGCCACTCCCGTCTTGATGGCCGCCTCCGCCACCGCGCTCGCTTCCCACACCAGCACCCGCGGATCAAACGGACGAGGCACGATGGATTCGCGCCCGAAGCGGATTTGGCTCACGCCGTAGGCGCGGCACACTGAATCGGGAACATCCTCTTTCGCCAGAGCGGCCAGCGCCCGCGTCGCCGCGAGCTTCATTTCTTCGTTGATGGCTGTGGCGTGAACGTCCAGCGCCCCCCGGAAGATGGAGGGGAAGCCCAGCACGTTGTTGATCTGGTTCGGATAGTCGGACCGCCCGGTGGCCATCAGGATGTCGCTCCGTGTGGCCCGGGCTTCGTCCCAGGTAATTTCCGGATCGGGATTCGCCATGGCGAAGACGATCGGATCTTTGGCCATGCTCTTGATCATCGCGGGTGTGAATGCGCCCTTTACCGAGAGCCCGACCAGCAAGTCCGCGTCGCGAACCACCTCCGCCAGCGTGCGCAGTTTGGTGTCTTGCGCAAACCGCTCCTTGTATTTGTTCATCCCTTCGGTGCGGCCCTTATAGACCAAGCCTTTGGTGTCCACCATGAAGATGTTTTCGCGCTTGACGCCCAGACGGATGTAATGCTCCGCGGTAGCGATTCCAGAGGCACCCGCGCCGTTGAACACCACCTTGATCTTGCTGATGTCCTTGCCGGTGAGTTCCAGCGCGTTCAGCAGGGCCGCGCCCGTGATGATGGCCGTGCCGTGCTGGTCGTCGTGGAACACCGGGATTTTCATGGTCTGCTTCAGCGTCTCTTCGATGTAGAAACATTCCGGCGCTTTGATGTCTTCCAGGTTGATGCCCCCGAACGTGGGCTCCAGCAACTGGCACACACGGATCACTTCGTCCGGGTTTTTTGTGTTCACCTCGATGTCGTATACGTCCACGCCCGCAAACCGCTTAAACAGCACGCCCTTGCCTTCCATCACCGGCTTGCCGGCAATGGCCCCGATGTCGCCCAGTCCTAAGACCGCGGTACCGTTGGTCACCACGGCCACCAGATTGGCGCGCCCCGTGTATTTAAATGCGTCGTGTGGATTCTTTTGAATCGCCAGGCATGGTTCGGCCACACCCGGCGTATAGGCGAGGCTCAGATCCCGCTGCGTCCGGCAGGGCTTCGTCGGCGTGACTTCCAGCTTCCCCGGCCGTGGGAGTGAGTGGTAATTCAGCGCTTCCTGCTTCGTGATCGTCATGTCCTATCTCCTGGATTGAAGTCGTATGGATGGCGGTCGTTCGTTGGACTGTCCGCACGCAGCCAGGGGACGCAACGCCGCTGCCGGCCCTGATTGGCCTGCAAATGCAAAATCTCTTTTGTCGGCGGTTGAAACTGGTCCCGGAAAGGCGCCGCGCTGCGGCATAGGCCCTGTCTTCTTGCTTCGCGCTTGTAGTCTCGACCCAGCCGGCGCAGATGTCCGTGATAACACTCACAAACTGCTGTGATTCCGGGCACCTGTTGAGGGTGAATGCGGGATTAGAAGGGGAGATTGCGGCCGCGGCTGCCCGTCAGTCTTCGATTCCGTGTTCCACCATCTTGTTGTAAAGCAGCAGCCGGTTAATCTGCAGCCGGTTCGCCGCCTCGGTCCTGTTACCGCCCGCCTCTTGAAGCGCGTTCTCGATCATTCGTTTTTCGAGCGCCGGATGCCTCGAAATCCCCCCAGTACTTCTCTCGTCCCGAACGATCGGATTACTGCGTGTTCGGCGCCACCTGCACGGCAGTTCCGTACGCGAGCACTTCCGTCACGCCCTGCATCACTTCGTTGGCGTCGTAGCGCATGGCAATTACGGCGTTGGCACCGCGTTCAGCGGCGTGCTGCATCATCAGTTCGAAGGCGTCTTCACGGGTCTTCTCGCACAGCTCCGTGAAAATCGTGATGTTCCCCCCCAGAATCGTCTGCAGGCCGGCGCCGATCTGTCCCAGGATGCTCCGCGAGCGCACTACAATTCCGCGAACCAATCCCAGGTTTTTCACGATGTGATAGCCGGCGAGTTCGGTGCCCGTCGTAACCATTTGCGCGTTCAACATCGGCGACATGTGGTTTCTCCCTCTCCCGCGCCTCCCGCCTCAACGGGAGTGTGAAGCGATTCTCCGGTTTGTACAGACCGATTGCAACGCCTAAGAGGGGAAATTAGGGATCAATGGCGCAATTCTTCCGCGATGGCCTGCGCCACTTTCTGCGCCTTGGCCACCTCGCCGGGCTCGAACGAAATCGCCGCCACACGCGCGTGTCCTCCGCCACCATAGCGCTCGCACAGCTCCGCCAAGTTGTGTCGCAGCGGCTCGTTCGTCCAGGGGTTCGAGCCCACCGACACCTTCGCCCGCACCGATGAGGTGCTCACGCCCACCGAGTAGACCGCGGTGGGAAAAAGATAATACGGGATGAATTTGTTGTAGCCTTCCATGTCGTCCGCGCTCAGATCAAAATATACGACCCCGCCTTCGGACATTGCCCGCTTGCGGAACAGTTCGAGAGAGCGCTCGTGCCGCTCGAGCAGCGGATCCAGGTGCTGCTTCACTTCCGGCAGCGCGATCATTTCCGCCAGCGAACGCTCCGCCATTTTGGGGATTAGCCGCGGCACCAGGTCGTCCTGCGGCGCCGCCTCAATCACCAGAGCCAGCTTCATGGCCGGCTCGCGCAGGCTCACCGCCGTCTCCGCGTCCGGATATTGCGCGCCGTCGATGATGTCGCCCCACCGCACCAGCTCCGCAAGCGGCACGGCGTTAAACCCAAATTTACTGGACGCCACGTCCGCCAGGAACTTGGTGCACGAGCGGTATTCCGGGTTGTAGAACTTTTTTCCCGAAGTGTCTTTCTTGAAGTGCTCCGCGTCTTCCAGCGAAAGGAACGCGCTCTGGTGATGGTCGAACCACCAGGTGAGCCGCGGCGAGCTCGAATACTTGAAGTCGACGATGGCATTTTCGTCGCCGTCGAACATTTCCGGGCTGAACGGATGCCGCGCGCGGTGCGTCATTCCCGTGAAGTGAAAATCCACATCCGGGCGGATGCGTTCGCGATAGAAGCGCACAAACACTGCGGAAGACGCCGCCCCGTCGAAACACTTGTCATGGAAAAACAACCGGAGCTGCATGGGGCTTGCGGGCATGGGCGCGCGTTCTGCGGCGAGTCTCCCTGGGAAGAAAACTCTGTACGATGGACGGGCAGCCCGGGATTGTCAAGCGGAAAGCCCCGCGGCGCGCGCCTGCCGGCTGCCCCGGCTCTCCACTACGCGCGCAGCCAATCCGCCTGCCAATCGCGCACCATTTGTTTGATGGCTTTGCGATCCTCGATCTTTCCCTCGAGCACTTTTCGCGCCAGTTCCGGCAGTTCCGCGTCGCTCGCAAACCGCAGCGCCACCAATTGCCCCACGCTGAACTCGCCCATGCGCTCGCGCAGATCCATCGGCAGCACCCGTTCCATCCGCAGCCGCATTTCCAAGCGGATCACTCGGTCCTGCACCGTGAGCGCGAAGATGCGGCTGTAATACGCGCATAAAATCAGCCCGATGGCCACGAGCAACCCGAAAACCTGTTCCTCGCGGAAGTCCTGCACGAGCCGCGCCGCCCGGTACACAAGGTTGGCCCCGAAGACACCCAGCACGCCGATGTGAAATCCGGGAACAAATTTCGCGTGATTTTCAAAATTCTGCGTCGCCACTGTTTCCTCCGTACCCGCAGGCTTTTTGGATGCGCGCGATTTTAGCAGGTTTCCTCCGCCATCCTTTCCCGCGCGCGGTGGCGCATGCGCCGGGCCAACTTTTCCTATGGATCCGCGGCAAGCGCCTTTAGAATGTGCGCAGATTGACTGGTTCCAAGCGAAAAGCGCACATGAATTCCGACTTTATCGAGGCTCGGGCAGCCGCAGGCTCTTCCCGCTTGTGGCTTGCAGAACTCTCCCCTTCCGAGCGCAGCACCATGGTGGCCACCTTCGGCGGCTGGGCGCTCGATGGCATGGACGTAATGATTTACAGTTTCGTGATCCCC
>DASPSB010000386.1:0-3926 GCA_035624135.1 Candidatus Acidiferrales bacterium
GCGCTTCCAGGCCTCCGCGGGCAGGTGGCGGAAGAAGGCCAGTGTCGCCGCGCGAATGGTCTGGAATTCCTCGACGTGCTGAGCCCAGGTGATCTCGTCGGCTCCGGCATGGCGCACGGCAATTTCCTGCTCGAAGCTGGGCAATGCCTCGTGGAATCCTCGGGCGAACCAGAGCGCGCGGTAGAGGAACACGCGCTCGGAGTCGTTCACGTGATTCCACATCTCGCGGATGGACCATTTGCCGGGCGCATAGCGGTGGCGCGATTTCTCTTCGGGGATTCCGCGCAACCACGGCACGATTTCCGCGGACTGTGCGCCGAGTGTCCCCAAGATGTCGGGGCTCGCGATTCGGTCGATGTAAGTGAAATAGTACGCCGCTGCTTCGGTGCGTTCCGGTCTGCCAATCATGGGCGCATCGTACCGCAGGCCACGACGCCGGGGAAACAGCCGGAAGCATTCCAGCAGGGTCAATTTGGCTGGCGGAAGCGTGCGGGGCACTGCATTCGTTTCCTGGAGTGTGCGCAGGCTCGCTTGACGCTCCGCGCCTCTGCGCCTAAAATTAAGGTCTTACTGTGACACCTATCAGGCGCCATTCGGAATGACCACTCGCCCAGCGCACCTTGCTGGGCGGTTGCGTTTTTAGGCGCTACTTTTTGCGGGGAACACAAACATGATGGACGGACCGATCGAGGAAGCGCTCACCTTTGACGACGTGTTGCTGGTGCCGGGGCAATCCTCGGTGATGCCGACGAACGTGGATACGCGAACGTGCCTGGCGAAGCAAATCTCGCTGAACGTGCCCATTTGCTCGGCGGCCATGGACACGGTAACCGAATCGCGGCTGGGCATCGCCATCGCGCGGCAGGGCGGTCTCGGATTCATTCACCGGAACATGTCCATCGAGCGCCAGAGCGAAGAGGTGGACCGCGTAAAGCGTTCGGAGAGCGGCATGATCGTGGATCCGGTGACCATCCGGCCGGAAATCACCATCCGCGAGGCGCTGGAGATCATGCGCAAATACCGCATTTCCGGGCTTCCGGTGACGCGGGGAACGCGGCTGGTGGGCATTCTGACGAACCGCGACCTGCGCTTCGAGCAGAACCTGGACCAGCCGGTGAGTAAAGTGATGACCAGCTCGAACCTGGTGACCGTGCCGGTGGGCACAACGCTTTCCGAGGCGGAAAACAAACTCCAGGAACACCGGATTGAAAAACTGCTGGTGGTGGACAACGAATTCAATTTGAAGGGCCTGATTACTGTCAAAGACATCCAGAAAAAGCAGCAGTATCCCAACGCGGCGAAGGACGAGCAGGGGCGGCTGCGCATCGGCGGGGCCATCGGCGCGACCGGCGATTTTCTGGAGCGGGCCGTGGAGCTGGCGCGCGTGAAAGCGGACGTTCTAACCGTCGATACGGCCCACGGCCATTCCACGCGCGTGATGGAGGCGATCCGCGCGGTGAAACACCGCCTGCCGGAGATGCCGCTGCTGGCGGGCAACGTGGGCACGTTCCAGGGCGCACGCGATTTGATCGCGCTGGGCATCGACGGATTGAAGGTGGGGATCGGGCCGGGTTCGATCTGCACGACGCGCGTGGTCACCGGAGCCGGTATGCCGCAGATCACTGCAATTCTCGAGGCATGGCGAGCGGCGAAGGGCGCCGGAGTGCCGGTGATCGCGGACGGGGGCGTGAAATTTTCGGGCGACGTCACCAAGGCGCTGGCGGCAGGCGCTTCCTGCGTGATGATCGGAAGCCTGTTCGCCGGAACTGAAGAGTCGCCGGGCGAAACAATTCTTTACCAGGGGCGCACGTTCAAGTCGTATCGCGGCATGGGCTCGCTGGGCGCGATGGAAGCGGGCTCCGCGGACCGCTACGCGCAGGAAGAGGCCGACCGCGGCAAATCGGTGCCGGAAGGAGTGGAGGGGCGCGTGCCTTACAAGGGCCCGCTCTCCGGGCTCGTGGAGCAGCTCGTGGGCGGGCTGCGCAGCGGCATGGGATATTGCGGGGTTGCCAGCATCAAGGAGCTGCAGGAACGCGCGCGGTTCGTACGCATCACGAGCGCGGGGCTGCGCGAGAGCCACGTGCACGACGTCATCATCACGAAAGAAGCACCGAACTACAGCCTCGAGTGAGCGCCTTGCGCCGGCTCGAGTGGGTGCGCTGGTGGTGGCCGGCGCTGGTGTGGGCTCTGCTGATCTTCGACTTTTCCACGGACCCATTTTCCGGGCAGCACACCTCGGGATTTTTCATTCCCTTTCTTCATTGGCTATTTCCCGCGGCGCCGATGGAAACGCTTGAGCACTTGCATCACCTCATCCGGAAGAGCGCCCATTTAGGGGAATATTTCCTGTTCGGCCTGCTGGTTTTCCGCGGCTTTCGCGGCGGGCGGCCGGGATGGACGACGGAATGGGCCGTTCGCGCCGTGGCTGTGGCAGCCGGCTGGGCGGCGCTCGATGAACTGCATCAGGCCTTCGTGCCCTCGCGGAGCCCGTCCATGATGGACGTGATGATCGACACATGCGGCGCCATCGCGGGACAGATCGTTCTTGCCGGCGTCCTGCTGCTTCGGTCGCGACTCGCGCGCGGAGCCGGCGATGTGGACAGCACCCACCGCATCGTGTAGCGTACACGCGCGCTTTGGGGAATGTCAGAGTCACACATGCGAATAAAACTTATTGCCGCATTTATTTTGCTGGCCGGGTGCTTCGACTTTGCGTGGGGCGGCCCGGGCACGCCGCCGGCGGCAGGCCCCGTGGAGTACGAACTGCGATTTGCGGCTCCGAACACGCACCTGCTCGATATTACGGTGCGCGCCGACGGGGTGGCCGGCCGCGCGGCCGAATTCGCGATTCCGGATTGGGCGCCGGGGTCATACGCGATCAATGATTACGCGCGGAACGTGCAGAACTTTGAAGCGCACGCCGCCGATGGCCGCGCGCTCACCTGGCGCAAGACGGATAAACAGACCTGGCGCGTGGAGCTCGATGGCGCGACAGCAGTGGCCGTCCGCTACCGGATGTATGCGAACACGCTGGCCAATAACTGGGCGCAGTACAACGAACGACACGTATTTATCGGCGGGCCGGCCGTGTGGATGTATCTGGTGGGCGGCAAAGAGCGGCCGGTGCGGCTGAACATCACGCTGCCCGCGAGCGCGCAGGGATGGCGAGTGGCGACGGGCCTCGAGCGCGCGGGAGAAACTTCGTTTTCCGCGGCAGATTATGACTGGTTCGCGGACTGTCCCATCGAGATTTCGAACTGGCAGGAGAAAACGTTTGTCTATGCGGAAACCACGTATCACTTCGTGGTGCACGACGTGATGGGGCAGAAGGATTTTTCGCAGGCGTTCAGCGATACCGAGCGGATCGTGCGGAACCTGGTGCCGATTTTCGCGCCGGTGGCGGGAACGGGCGAGCAGGCCGCGCCGTTCCGCGAATACTGGTTCCTGATGCACGTATGGCCCGAATCAGGCGGCGGATTGGAGCATCTGGACTCGACGCAAATCAACTACAGCGCGGACTGGGACGACCACGCGGAGCGCGGTCCGGGCCAAGACGCGTACATGCGTAAACTCTTCGTGATTTCGCACGAGTTTTTCCACGCCTGGAACGTGAAGCGGCTGCGGCCGCGGCCGCTGGGGCCGTTTGATTACACGCGCGAGGACGAAACGCCGTCGCTGTGGATCAGCGAGGGCCTGACGAGCTACTACGGCGAACTGGCGCTGGTGCGCGCCGGAATCATGACGCCGGAGAACTATCTTCTGGCGATTGGCGACCTGCTGACAAAATTCGAACAGGAGCCGGGACGGGCGGAACGCAGCATCGAGGATACGAGCTGGGACACCTGGTTCCGGCAGGGCAACACAGGCAGGATGCAGCGGTACGGGCTCAATCTCTCGAACACGAACTACTCCTATTATGACGGCGG
>DASPSB010000116.1:0-8307 GCA_035624135.1 Candidatus Acidiferrales bacterium
GCTCGTCGAGAAAATGAAGACTGTCCGTCCTCTGGCCAAAATCGTGCTCATGTCCGGCTATTCGGAATATAGCGCGGGCGCCTCCTCCGGTTCGCAATCCCAGCCCGTGATGGTGCAGAAGCCCTTCACGCAGGGTTCCCTCGTCGCTGCGGTTCGCGAGGCTCTGGACGGAAAGTCCTCGGTCAACGGATCTCCTCGTGGGACAGCGAACTGAACCGTTCGCCCCGTTCTCAGTCCCGCGTCAGTGCATTGTCTCCACTTCCAGTCAACCAGCAACAGGGAGGCATCCATGCGTCACCACCTAGCCCTTCCATTCCGGGCCGCAGCCTATGCCGCGAGCGCGGCTCTGCTTCTCGCCGCGCCGCCCCTCGCCGCCCAGCACGCTGCTGCGTCCGCCGCGGGCACAACCGCCGCCGCGCCGGCAGCGGACTCCTCTGCGGCACAGTTGCGCCAGGTTACCGACGCTCTCGTCGCTCTTCAGGGACGCATCGACGCCCTCGCCACTGAGGTGGGCGAAATGCGCGCCGAGCAGCAGCGCAGCCGCCTCGAATCTATCGAGCTTCGTCGCCAGGTCGAGCTCCTCCGCGCCCAGCTCGGCGCCCAGGTTCGCAACGCGGCCTACTCCGTTTCCCCCCTGCAGTACGCTCCCGGCCCGCCTCTGCCCGGTGCGACGCAAACCCCCGCGGCCACCGGTGCCGAATCCCCGCAGGGCACATCCCAATCCCAAGAGGATCAGCAGCTCACAGACGCAAAGCTCGACGACCTGTACCAAACCAAGGTCGAAAGCTCTTCCAAGTACCGCGTGCGCCTCAGCGGACTCGTACTTCTCAACCTCTTCGACAACCGCGGCAATGTGGACATCCTTGACTTTCCGCAGATGGCCGAAGAGGCCGACCCCGTCGAGTCCCGCGGCGCGTTTGCCGGCACCTTCCGGCAGTCCCAGATCGGTCTCCAGGCCTTTGGCCCCGATCTTCTCGGCGCCCACACCAGCGCCGACGTCCAACTCGATTTTGCCGGGGGCTTTCTCGACGCTCCCAACGGCGCGGAGTTCGGAATCATGCGCTTGCGCACCGGCACAATCCGCTTCGACTGGGCCAACACCTCCATCGTGGCCGGGCAGGATAGCCTTTTCATTGCTCCGCTCACGCCCACTTCCCTGGCTTCCATCGCGATTCCCGCGCTCTCCCAGTCCGGTAATTTGTGGACTTGGACGCCCCAGGTTCGCGTCGAGCATCGCATTGTAGTTTCCGACAACACCAGCTTCCAGCTTCAGGGCGGGATTCTCGATTCCTGGTCGGGCGACATTCCTCCCGATCAATACGAGCGTTATCCCACCTGGGGCGAGGAATCCGGCCAGCCCGCCTACGCGGCGCGCGTCTCCTGGACTCAGAAAATCAACGGCCGCCCGCTCACGCTCGGCTTCGGCGGATATTACGGCCGCCAATACTACGGCGTCGGCCGCCACGTGGACGGTTGGGCCGGAACTACCGACCTCACGCTTCCCCTCGGCCGGTTCTTCACCTTTACCGGAGAGTTTTTTCGCGGCAGCGCCCTCGCCGGCCTCAATGGCGGCATCGGCCAGGACGTTCTGATCGGCTCCGGCCCGTTCACTTCGCCCCGCACCACCATCACCGGACTGCATGCTCTCGGCGGCTGGTCGCAACTGAAATTCAAGCCCCGCCCCAAGATCGAGTTCAATGGCGCGTTCGGCCAGGATAATCCGCTGGCCGGACAGGAACGCCTCTTTCAGTCCAACGCCTACTTCTACGACGAACTGCTGTCCAGGAACCGCAGCGCCTTCGTCAACTGTATTTACCAGCCTCGCTCGGATATGCTCTTTTCCGTCGAATATCGCCGCATTCGCACGTTTGAAATTATCAACGACTCGTACAGCGCGAATCAGGTTAACCTCAGCGTCGGGTACATCTTCTGATGCGAAGTCCACACACACTCCCGCTCGCCCCTTTCGCTGCCGCGTGCGTCGCTGCGGTCTTCCTCATCGCCGGAGCGTCGCTGATCTGGTCCCAGACTGCGACCGTAACCGCGCAGGTGGAAATCACTGATTCGGCCGCGAAGCAAGCCTCCACGGCCCGCGGCGCCGCCGATGCTTCCGGCGTGGCCGTCTGGCTCGTCCCACTCGACGAAGCCGCAAAGCGCGCCGCCCAGGCCACGCGTTCGCGCACCATCGCCAACATCCCCAAAATGGCGCAGAAGAACAAAGCCTTCGAGCCGCACATTTTGATCGTTCAGGTGGGTTCCCAAATCCAGTTCCCCAACGAGGATCCCTTCTTCCACAACGTCTTTTCCCTCTTCAACGGCAAACGCTTCGATCTCGGCCTCTACGAAGCCGGCTCGAGCAAGACCATCAACTTCGATCGCGCCGGCATCAGCTATTTGTTCTGCAACATTCACCCCGAGATGAGCGCCGTCGTCATAGCTGTGGATACTCCTCTCTTCGCGCTCTCCGATCGCGTCGGCCGTGTGGCCATTCCCGGCGTGGCCGACGGACGCTACGAAGTCCAGGTCTGGTACGAGCGCGGCGTCGCGGACAATCTCAAATCCTTATCCCGCGCCCTGGTGATTGATTCCTCTTCGCGCTCGCTAGGACGGTTTCAGGTCGCCGTGAATCCCGATTTCACTCTCGCCCACAAAAACAAGTACGGACAGGACTACGTCGCGCCCGCCACCGGCAATCCGGCCTACTCGCGTCCCTGAATTTTTCTTCTGTAGCGCGTGGCAAAGCTCCGCGGTTTTGGTTTCTCACCCGGGGCCTCCCCAACCTTCCGACCCTGCGGAACTCGTCTTTCGGTCGCTTTCGGCACCCGAATGGGCGCCCTCGTCCGATTTATGTTAACTAGCTTTCTCCCCTCAAAACGCGCAATCCGTGCCCCCATTTGCCCCATTTTCGAGCACTTTTTCGCCCATTTCCCGCTCTTTTGCTCCAGAACGACCAATCCGGCCTTCCGCTTCCTGCGTCCCCAGGTTTCCGCGGACGCCCCCGCTTCCGATGCTTCATTTTTGCCATCACGTTGCGGTGCTCGGGCATCTTATACTGTGGAGAGGGAAGAGGAAGGTCTCCGGTGCGACCCTTCGCGAAAACCTGCATCGCGCTCGCCGCCCTGGGGATGTTGGCGTTTGGGACCCCGGCATGGGCACAGCGCGGCAGGGGCGGTATCCGCGCTTCCGGCGGCGCACGCATGGCGCCGGCTCCGCGAACTTTCACCCGCGCTCCTCTCCCGGCTAGCCGTTCTGTTGGTCGGGTTGCGGTAGCTTCCGGCTTCCGCTCATTTTCCACTCGCTCCCGGTATCCGTACTGGAGGCGCCGCGGCTATCTAGTTCCGATTTGGTGGGGAGGCACGCTCTGCTATTTCGACACCGGCGACCCGTACTACTCCTCTTGCTACGGAAGCGTCGCACCGCCCTACTACGGCACTGAGTATTACGACCAGTCGCAGCAGGATTATTCCGCGTCCGCCCAGCAGGCTCCCATCGTGGTTCCGTCTCCTCCTCCTGCGCCGGCGCAATACTCGGCCGGCCAGTACACGGCTCCGCCACCCGAGCCCGCCGTCGCTCCCTTCCTTCTGATTCGCCGTGACGGGCAGATTATTGAAACGGTCGCCTTCACGGTCGTCGGCGACCGCCTTACCTACATCACGTCCGCCGGCCTGCGCCGTTCGTTTCCGCTGGCCGAGCTCGATAAGGACGCGACTCGCGATTGGAATGATGCAAGAGGGAACTCAGTCGCCCTGCCAGGCTGACTTCTTCTCGTTGGTTGCCGCAAGTGGGTCGGCTTGCCGCCGCTCTAGCGCCGCGCGCCTTTTTTCTTCGCAGCTTTTTTCTTTCCGCCGGCCGCGCCGGAAGCTGCGGCCGCTCCGGGTGGGCCAAATCGAAACACGCGCACGCGCGATACCCGCGCGTTCTGTTTGATATGCACGTTCATCGTGCCCACCACCAGCAGCGTCTCCAGACGCTCGCCCTGCCCGCGCAGGAACGACGTCCCGTGGAACGCCCCGCATCGCATCAGCCGGTCATCCGGCTCCAAAATCGCAAACTCGTTCGGCTCCAGCGCCAGGCTCTCGTTGAATTCCAGCATGTAGGTCCCGCGCGACAGGTCCCACCATTCGTATTTGTCTTCCCGGTTCCGCCGCAGCGAGGCCACCGGCACGCGCGCGCTCGCTGAATATTCCGTTCCGCCGAAGTCCACCTGCCCCGCCGGGTCCAGCGCGTAAATCTGTTTCGCCGTCAGGTCAATCGAATAGCCGTGTACCTGGTATTTCGGGCTGATCATGCCCCTCAGTCGCGCCGCCCCGTCCACTCCGCTCACTGGTTCCATGTCCGCTCTCTCCTCCGCTGTGCGGCAACTGCGTGGCGGCCACTATAGCGCCGCACAATGAGCAGGTAAAGCTGTGCCCCGCAAATGCCCCTTGCATCCGCCCGCTGTCCCCGCCAATCCTTCATACCACTTTGTCCTTCGAGTAGCAGATGTGCTCCAGATTGCACTCCGCGCATCGCGGCTTCCGCGCCTGGCACACCCGCCTCCCGTGCCAGATCAACTGGTGCGAAAACAGGATCCAGTGGTCCCGCGGGATCGCCTGCATCAGGTCCTGTTCGATTTTTTTCGGCTCTACTTCACGCGTCAGGTCCAGCCGGCCCGACAACCGCTGCACGTGTGTGTCCACCACCACCCCGCTGGCCACTCCGAAGGCCGTCCCCAACACCACATTGGCCGTTTTGCGCGCCACGCCCGGCAGCGTCAGCAGCTCCTCCATCGTCTGCGGAACCTTGCCGCCAAACGCTTCCACGATCCGTTTGCTCGCCCCGATCACCGATTTCGTTTTGTTGCGGAAGAATCCCGTCGGCCGGATTTCCTTTTCCAGCTCGTGCGGATTCGCATAGGCAAAAGCTTCCGGTGTCGGATACTTCGGAAAAAGGGTCGCCGTCACCTGGTTCACGCGCTCGTCCGTGCACTGCGCGGAAAGAATTGTGGAAATCAGCAGTTGAAAAGGATTGTCGTGATGCAGTTCGCAGGTCGCCGCGGGATACGCCTCGTCCAGCTTTTCGAGGATTGCCCTCACGCGCTCCGGCGTTGCGCCCTTGGCTGGCCCCATCGTGGCCGCGGCCTTTCTGGATTGCGGCGGCTTCTTCGTGACTTTCTTCGCGGTTGCTCGCTTCCGCGTCTTTGTCATCTTTTTTTTCTTCGTCTTTGCCTTCATCTTTCCCCCGCCTCTGCCAGGTACGCCGCCAGCCTTTCAAACGCCCGGCCGCGATGGCTCACCCGGTCCTTCTCTCCGCGCGGCAGCTCCGCAAACGTTTTCCCCGCGGGCTCGTAGTAGAACACCGGATCGTATCCAAACCCTCCGCTGCCCCGCGCCGCATCCAGAATCGTTCCCTCCACCGCTCCCGAAAACACAGCCTCCACGCGCCCCATTCGCGCCAGCGCCAGGACGCACACAAACCGCGCCGCCCGCTCTACGCCCGTTTTTCCCGCCATCTCCGCCAGCAGCTTTGCGATATTCTTTTTCGCGTCGCCCTCCGGCCCCGCATACCGGCTCGAGCGCACCCCCGGCTCGCCTCCCAGCGCCGGAACCACCAGCCCCGAATCGTCTGCCATCACCAGTTCGGAATTTCCCCGGCTGTAATGCATCGCTTTTCCCGCGGCATTTTCCGCCAGCGTCTCCGCGGACTCCTCGAACGCCGGCAGGCCCTCGATTCCCGGCAGTGCCTCCACGCGCAGCGCCGCGCCGCACCGCGCCGCGAGTTCCCGGAATTCCTCGATTTTCCCGCGGTTGGACGACGCCACCAGCAGCCTAGCGCGGCGCACGGAAGTCCATTTGCAGCAGGTCCTGCTGCGCTTCGGATAGTTTCTGCACTCCCTGGCCGGCCAGTTCCAGCAGCCGGTCGAGCTCCGGCCCCGTGAACGGCCGCCCCTCCCCCGTCGCTTGCAGCTCCACAAACTCGCCGCGCCCGGTCATCACCACGTTCATATCCACCGTCGCGCGCGAATCCTCCTCGTAGCACAGATCCAGCAGGCATTCGCCGTCCAGAATGCCCACCGAGGTCGCCGCCACCGAATCCCGCAGCGGAATGGCCCGCAGGATGTGCGCCGCCACCATGCGCTCGAACGCCAGCGCCAGCGCCACAAACGCTCCCGTAATCGACGCCGTTCGCGTTCCCCCGTCCGCCTGGATCACGTCGCAGTCGATCCACACCGTGCGTTCGCCCAGCGCCGCCGCGTCCGTCACCGCGCGAAGCGACCGCCCGATCAGCCGTTGAATCTCCAGCGTCCGCCCCGACGCCCGCCCCCGCGACGATTCCCGCTGCGTCCGCGATTCCGTCGCCCGCGGCAGCATCCCGTACTCGCTGGTCACCCAGCCCTTTCCCGTCCCTTTCAAGAAAGACGGAACGCCGTCTTCCAGACTGGCCGTGCAGATCACGCGCGTGCTTCCCACCTCGATCAGCACGCTCCCTTCCGCGTTGGGAATGAAATCGGGCGTGAACCGCACCGGCCGCATCTGATTCGGGGCTCGTCCGTCGTTTCGCACTCTTCCTCCGCCTGGCCGGCTGGAATTCTACTCCCCGCCTCGCGGCCTCGTCGCTGCCGGAATTTTCTTTTCCTCGGTCGCGGGCGCTTTCGCGGGCGGCGCAGGCGCGGGCGCCGCGGTTTCGGGCGCGGCCACCGGCGCCGCCGACGCAATCAGCGTCAGATCGAACGCGCCGCTCAGGTCCACGTGGCCCGCCAGCGTTTCCACCTCCTGGCCGTCAATCAGGATGTGCAGCCGGTGTGCCTGCGGCACCGCCGCATGGAGTGTCCGCGTGATCGCATCCAGAGCAAGCTGCTCCGTTGCGATTCCGGAGGGCAGTTCCTTCGAGAGCTCCTCGGAAAAATCCGCCACTGCCGTCCCGTCGTCCAGCAGGTAGAACGCCAGCAGCGATGTATCGAGCGGCAGCGGCCGCTGCTCTGGAGTGGGCGCGCCTGTGATCAGCGATTCGAGCGCCACGCGCGCCCGCTCCACCGGGTCGCTCCCGAGAGCGAGCGGCGTTTCCACCGGCGCGAGCTGCTCCGGATCCGTCGCCGATAGCCAGTAGATCGGCACCTTCTCCTTTTTTGCGTCGCGCGCTTCCACTGCCGGACGGATCACCTCGCGCCGCGCCACTTCTTCCGTTTGCTCCGTCGGTTGCAGCCGTGAAATCTGCAAGCGAAGCACCGGCAGCTCGATCAGGCCGGCAAGCACGGCGAGCACCAGCAGCAGAATCGCGATGCGCACGGCCTTCGGCATCACGGTTTCCCTTCCAGCGGCTGCCGGTAGACCGCGATCGCTTTCACCAGCGCCGCGGCCAGCGGCGCCGCGGTTTTTTGGAGCGATTCCGGATTCGCTTGCTCCACGCGCGAGAGTTCAATCGCCACTGCCGGATGCGCCACCACGCGAAGCTGCCGCACCTCCGCGAACTGCGGCACGTCCGAAGACCGCGGCAGCTTCTGCGCCAGCTCCACCTGGAGCAGCTCCGCCAGCCGGCGGCTGGCGATCGCGTAGCCCGCCTGCGCGTCGTCCCAGCGCACCGCTTCGATTCCCGCCGGACGCGGCACAAAGGCTGGCGGCGCGCTCCCGTGCGGCGTGCCGAATGAATACGTTTGTGCCGTGTTCGCTTCTCCGGTCGAGCCCACGTGCAGGCTCACAAAGTAGCCCGCGCCCAGCGCGTTCGCCACTGCCGCGCGGTCGTTGATCGAGACCGCCGCGTCGTTCTGCCGCGTCAGAATTACGCGAATGCCCTGGCGTTCCAGTTCGCGCCGCATCCCGAGCGCAATCGCCAGCACCAGGTCTTTTTCCGCCGCTCCTTCTTCCGAAAGATCTCCATGAGCGCCGCTGTCCGGCCCGCCGTGCGCGGGATCGAGAATTACCGTGATTGGCGGAGGCGCTGCCGGAGGTTCCGGAGGAGGCGCTGGCGGAAACAGTTGCGGGGGTTGCTCCTGCGTCGAGGGAGCGTGGATCGGAGGCCCGGGCGCCTGCGGCGGCATGGGAGCCTGCGCTCGGGAATGAGCGCCACCGAGCCAGGCCAGCGCGACGAAGACCGCTACGAAGCTCCCCGCGCGCGCACATGCCTTTTTTCGCATTTCGCAAGAAAGAATATCAGATTGCCCCGCGCGACGGCTCTCGGCGCCAAAACTCCACTTCCTAATTGGGGTTGTGCGCCCGGCGCACAGGGTCTAATTTCGACGATTGTTTTGGCCTAAGGGGTAGAGGCTGCCCAGCGCCCCTGCTGGCCTCAAAAGCCTTCTGGAGGCTTCCTCTTTAGGAAAGGCTGCTTCTC
>DASPSB010000118.1:0-4820 GCA_035624135.1 Candidatus Acidiferrales bacterium
CTGGATTCTCGGCGCTCAGATTAAAGCTACGCGCCTGAGCGATCGTTACGTCACTGTCAAAGGACTTGCCGAGCGCCAGGTGAAATCCGACCTGGCAATTTGGCCGATCAGTTACAAGGAGGCTGGCGACGATCTGCTCTCTGTCTACTCGAAAACGGAGGCGGACAAGAATACGGTCCTGCAATTCCTCGGGCAGCAGGGCATTCAGCCGAATGAGATTGGACTGGGCGTGGTGCGGGTGGTGGATACGCAGGCGAATGAGTACGGCGGCGGCGCGCGAGCGCCACACCGCTACATCGTCGAGCAGGTCATTACGGTTCGGACGTCTCGAGTGGACCAGGTGGCAGCTGCGGCGCAAAAGACCATGCAGCTCGTGCAGAAGGGGATCGTATTGAGCGGCAACATGGGGCAAAGTCCTGCTTACAAATTCAACGGCCTGAATTCCATCAAGCCCGACTTGATCACCGAAGCCACCCGCAACGCGCGAGCTGCGGCAGACCGCTTCGCGGCCGATTCCGGCAGCAGAGTGGGAAGCATTCGCCAAGCGTATCAGGGTGTGATTTCGATTCTCGCGGCGGATGAAGCGAGCAGCACGAGTGAGCCGGGCGAATACGCCGGCCCGAATTCCTCCGCTGATTCCAGTCTCATGAAGACCATTCGCGTTGTCAGTACGATTGAGTACTACCTCGACCGCTAGCGACGGTCAGGCCGGGGGATCGTCGCTGGTGGCCGCGCGATTTTCGCGGGTGGCACGCAGAACGCCGGACTCGTCCAGGTAGAAGCTGCGGAAGCCGTAGCGCTGCGGCTGGGCCACGAGCGCAAAGTGGGTAATCCGTCCGTGAAGCTCGCCTGTGGCGTAGGACAAGTTGTAGCCTTCGCGCCTAGCTTCCTGCGCCGGGGACAATTCCTTTTCTCCCAGCGATTCGAGCGAGGCCGGATACTGCCCGTCCGAGGCTTGGGCGTAGGCGGCAAGCTGCCGCGCGATCTCGCGCAAGGAGGCGATGGCTTGCGTTTCCGCCTGGGTCTGGCTGGCGGCGCGCCGGTCCGGCACGATGTAGAGCAGAAAAGCCCACACCGAGCCGATGAGCGCCGCAAAAAGCAGCAGGACGAGCAGGCGCTTGCGAAGCGTCATCGGCCTCGCATCGGTCTCCGGCGGACGCGGCGTCAGGTCTGCGCCGCAGTGGGGGCAGAGCTCGCTGGCGGCGTTGATTTCGTGTTCGCACTCAGGGCAGCTATACATAGGGGCAGAACGGCGAAATTCGAAATATGAAAACCGAAAAACGAACTCCGATCCCGAAGCCTCGGGACGAATCCCGAAGTCTCGGGGCGAAATTCGGGAAAGACGGTCAGGCTTCGGGCGCGCGGCCGAAAACGACCAAGCCAACAGATATCTTCGCGCCGCCCGCCAGCGTGAGCCGGAACGTCAGCAGCCAGGACTGCGAATCGTCCTGATACTTGAGCGCCGGGGCGCTCGCCGAATCGTCTCCCGGCCAGAGGCTCCAGACGCTCGGATGTTTTGTGCCCGTGGTTTTGGTGCTGCGTTTGATGGCCTCGTCCCTGCTGACGGTGGCGGGATCAGAATCCTCGGCGACCGGGGACAGAAGGGCGAAGTCTCTTTGAGGGGCCACGCCTTGATGATTGCCGTCCACCGGAGACCAGGCATAGCGCAGCGTGTAGAGCCCGGCCTTCACTTTTTGGTTTCGATAGTCTGTGGTGTCTGTGCCAATGCGCATCACGCCGATGAGCGTGCCTTCGGAGAGTTGGCCGAAAGTGACGCCGAGTTCCTGCGAAGCCGCGGCAGCTACGGGAACTTCCTTGCGCAACCAGAGGTCACAGAGCACGCCGCTCGCGCTCTTGACCTCGAGCCCATCCGCGGCAACCACATCGCGCAGCGCAGCGGGCAGCTCCGTCGGCGGCGGCCCAGCGTTCGGGACGAGCGTGTATGCCTGCGCGCCCAGTGCGAGCCGCGCGCCACATACGAGCGCGGCAATGCAGATTGCCGCCCGAGCGAGAATCGTTCGCCAATGGCAGTTCATTGTGCGGGCCGCCTCTCGGTGGGGTGCATCACGAAGAGCAGGAGGAAGAGGTGCGTTCGCCCCCGCTCTCTCGTTGTGGCCGGACAATCCTGTGAGGCGGCGAAGCTAGGCCGCAAAATGTCCCACAAACGCTCCGCGCCGTCCCGCATCGTTCCATGTTTTGCCCAGATGATTTCCCTGGTAGCTGCCCTGAAGCGTCACGGCAGGCATCGCATGGGTGAGGTGCGCGGCCAACGGCGGGTAGAACACATCTTCGTTGTGGCAAATCTCATCGCTGGCCATGACCGGCCGGGTCGAGATCTTCACGGTGTCGGCGGTCACGCTAACGGTCCCGTGCTGAGCACCGAACTGGAAGGCAATGGGGCTCGATTCAACGGCCACAATTGTGGACAGGAGCGGTCCGGCCTGCGCCTGCGCGAAGCGAACGAGCGCCGCGCGCTGGTCGGAAGCGGCCCGCGCGTCCACAATCATGACCGCGCGCGCCGGCAGCGGGTTGGAGTAGGGATTGCCGAGCGTGGCGCTGGCGCGCACGACGGCAATCACGCTCAGCCCGTCCAATTTCACGCCCGCCCAGCTTCCGGCCTGGACGCGCCAGGCCAGCACGGCCTCGTCTCCGGTCAGTCCCACTTCGCCGTTGGCAAAGCATGGGCCGGTGTACACATCGGCGGTACGAAATTCGGCGTAGTCGCCCGATATGGTTGTGGCATTTGTGTCCGCGGGCGTCCGAGCGAGGGCCGGCCCGGCAATGATCAGAACAGCAGCGACGATGAGCAATGCGGCTTTCATCTTTCTGCCTCCCAGACTACTTTAGATGAGATTCTCCTACGAATCGCTGCGTCCAGCAATGAGCCGCCGAGTGCCGGGTGCGTTCCTGGGCAGGCTCACTCCATGCGGCAGCAGCCGCGGCCCTCGCGGCACTGCTCGAGACCCGCAATCTGGCCGTCGGGCCCGATCAACGATTGCGTAATGGCGCACCAGAATGGCCCGGCCTTCTGGGCTTCGAGCGACTCGGGATGCTCGTGGTCTGCTGTGTCGTAGAACATTGTTTTGGCGCGGAGGCAGCAGCAGACCTCGCGCCGCGCAATGAGCTTCGGGACGAGTGCCATGGCTACGCCCTCCCCGCAGCGAGAATGGCCCGCTTAACAGCCACACGGGCGAGCTGCACTTTGTATTTGTTTCCGCTGAGCGGACGCGCGCCTCGTACCGCCGCGTCTGCCGCCTTCGCCACGCTTTCCGCACCGAGTGACTTCCCCGCGAGCGCATGTTCCGCCTCAGGCGAGCGCCAGGGCACCGGAGCCACATGGCCCAGCACGATGCGCGCCTCATGCACCGTCCCGCCCTCCAGTTGGAGCGCAACCGATGCCGTTGCGAGCGGCCAATCGAGCGCCAGCTTCTCGCGCACCTCGTAGGTCGCGGTCTTCCAGATGGCCGCGCCTTCGGGGATGAGCACCGCAGTCACCATTTCGTCGGGGGCAAGGGAGTACTCCCGTTGTTGCTCGTCGTGAGGGGCGCGGAAGAATTTTTCAAGCGCCACCTTGCGCGCAGCCGCGCCGCCAGCGATTTCAACCAAAGCGCCCAGGGCAACCAGCATGGGCGCCAGGCTGGATGGGTTAACAAAATAGGCGGGTCCCTCGTTGCCCAGGATCGCGTGGTAGCGGTTGTCGCCGGCCGGCACGAGCGCTTTGCCCTTGGCATCGCGAGCCAGAAGGCCAAACCCGTTGCGAAAGTACCAGCAACGAGGGCGCTGGCAAAGATCGCCGCCAACCGTGCCCATGTTACGAATCTGCATGCTCGGCACTCCGGCTGCGGCGGCAGCGAGGCCGGGAAAATCCTTTCGCAGGCCTGCGTTGTCCGCCAACTCCTGAAGAGTGACCGTGGCCCCAATGCGCACGCCGTCGGCGCCGCGCGTGATGCCGCCCAATTCCCTGACACCCCGGATGTCCACGAGCCGCTTGGGCGCCACGACATAGTTTTTCATCAGGCTGAGCAGGTCGGTGCCGCCGGCCAGAATGGCGGAATCCTCAAAGCTCGAGCCCAGATGGCCGAGCGCTTCTTTTTGCGTTGTGGGACGCGCGTATGCGAATGCTTCCATCTCACGCCCTCCCCGTACCGGCAGCGCCTTCCAGCGCCGCCAGGACCTTCGCCGGAGTAATCGGGATCGTGGGAACGCGCACGCCAATGGCGTTGGCTACTGCGTTGGAGATCGCCGCGCCCGGCGAGACCACGGGCGGCTCGCCCAGGCCGATCACGCCACGTTCGTCGTATCCCGGCCCGGTCATCATGTGCACGCGGAATTTCCCGATGTCGGCGAGCCCGGCCAGTTTGTAGAACTCCATGTCCGGATTCAGGCAGAGGCCGGTTTGCTCGTCCATCAGTTTCTCTTCGTAGAGCGCATAGGTGACACCCATGATGAGCGCGCCAAACACCTGGCTCTCGGCGGTCTTTTGATTGAGAACGAGGCCGCAATCCTGGACCGCTACGATCTCCTCGATGCGTACAATACCGGTCTCGGTGTCCACGGTGACTTCCGCCATCTGCGCGCCGCCGACACCGCTGGAGATCAGGTCGTCGGCCGGAGAAACGCGTCGCTGCCCCGCGGCTGAAATCGGTGTGGCCCCGAGCTTGGCGCAGGCCTGATTCCAACTCATGGCCCGTTTGTGATCCTGAGCCACGCGAATCGTGCCTTCCGCTGCTTCCAGATCATCCGGCTTGGCGTCCAGATATGGCGCTACCTTCGCCAGCAGTTCGTTTAGCGCGTTGGTAGCGGCGCGCCGAGTGGAAGCG
>DASPSB010000418.1:0-15878 GCA_035624135.1 Candidatus Acidiferrales bacterium
TGGGAGTCCGGCTATTCAGTCCGCCGGACCGTATCAGCCTGGCCAAATGCATGCCCCCTGGTGCGGGCATCTGCCCGTCCAAAAAGACCGCGTCGAATTTTTCCTTGCGGAGAAGGCGGCCCGCCTGCTCCCCGTCAGCCATCGCAACGCAGTCCACGTCCACGTCGCGGAGTACGGAATCGATGCTCTCGTCCCCGCCCTTGTCCTCTTGCACGACCAGGATGCGCAGCCGCAGCTTGACTCTTGTCAGTGGCACGGAACCCAGCCCACGGAGGAATCCAGGTAGCCGCCTGGACCACGCACGGGGGCCGCTTGCAGACGGGCCCAGTGCCGCGGCGGAATCATGCACGGGTGACGGCGCCAAACACGCGGTTGAAAATCGCGTCCACGTTGCGGAGCTGGCGCTCGACTTCGAACGCGCGCGCGAGCGCCTGGGGCGAAAGATGCCGCGTAATTCGCAAGTCGGCCGCCACGCGCTCTCGAAAGCTGGTTTCCTGCTCCCACGCCGCCAAGGCATTCTCCTGCACCCACTTGTACGCCTCTTCGCGCGGCGCGCCCGCTTCCACCAGATCCTGCAGTAGCTGGCCGGAAAACACCAGCCCGTGCGTCATCTCCAGGTTGCGTCGCATGCGTTCGGGAAACACGCGCATTTCACCCACGATCGTGGTCATGCGATGCAGCAGGTAGTCCGCCAGCGTGGTTGAGTCGGGCAAAATCACACGTTCGACGGAGCTGTGCGAAATGTCACGCTCGTGCCAGAGCGCCATATTCTCGACCGCCGCGAGCGCGTTCGTGCGCACCAGCCGCGCCAGGCCGCACACCTGCTCGCAGCTCACCGGATTGCGTTTGTGCGGCATGGCGGAGCTGCCGCGCTGGCCCGTGGCAAACGGTTCTTCCGCTTCGCGCACTTCGGTGCGTTGCAGGTGGCGGATTTCGAGCGCGACGGTTTCGAGCGACGCGGCGATGATGGCCAGAGCGGCCAGATACTGCGCGTGGCGGTCGCGCTGCAGCACCTGCGAGCTGACCGGCGCGGCCTCCAATCCCAGCCGCGCGCAGATTTTCTGCTCGATTTCCGGGCCCAGGTGCGCGCACGTGCCCACCGCGCCCGAAATTTTTCCCACGCCAAGCTGCCGTGCCGCCGCGCGAAAGCGTTCGAGGTTCCGCTCGTTTTCGGAATACCAGATGGCCAGTTTGAGCCCAAAGGTGATGGGCTCGGCATGGATGCCGTGCGTGCGCCCGATTTGAGGCGTGTGTTGGAACTCGAAGGCGCGGCGGCGCAGCACCTCGCCGAATGCGCTGAGTCCGGCCTGGATCTGCGCCGAGGCGTCGCGCAGCACGAGCGCCTGCGCCGTGTCCACCACGTCGTTCGAGGTGAGACCGTAGTGCAGCCAGCGCGCCGCTTCCGCGTCTCCCACGGATTCGCCCACCACCACCGTAAACGCGATCACGTCGTGCTTCACGCGCGCTTCGACTTCCTGGATGCGTTTCACATCCACGCGCGCCCGCGCCCGCAGCGTCTCCGCTGCGGCCCGGGGCACCATTCCCGCTTCCGCCAGCGTGTCCGTGGCGGCTAGCTCCACCTCGAGCCACTTCGCAAAGCGATGCTCGTCGCTCCACAGCCGGCCCATCTCCGCGCGCGTATAACGAGGGATCATTGCCGCTGCCCCGGAATTTGCGGATTGCGAGTGTCGCGCATGAACTCAGAACACAAATGGCCCCAGCGGCGTGCGCTGGGACGCGATGTGCAGCTCCCCGGCAAACGCGGCGGATTCCGGCCGGCGGCCCAGCGCTTCTTCCGCGGAAAGCCGGGCCAGGTCGGGGTTGTTGTTGTTTTCGGAGAGGTGCGCCAGCACCAACCAGCGCGCCCGCGCGTCGAACCCCTCGTCGTCGGCCAGGAATTCGCTCACCGCGTGGTTGGAGAGATGCCCAGTCCGGCTCATTACGCGCTGTTTTACGTGCCAGGGATACGGCCCCACTTTCAGCATCTCAAGGTCGTGATTCGATTCCAGCACGAGCAGGTCGGTGCCGCGCAAATGCTCGCGCACATGCGCCGGCAAATAGCCGAGATCGGTGACGATCGAAACTTTGAATCCCTCCGCCCGCAGCGTGAACGCCACCGGATCCGCGGCGTCATGCGGAATCGAGAACGCCGTCACTTCGATGTCGCCCACCTGGAACGGCCGCGAAGGCTGCAGCGTTTCCACGCTCCGCAGTTTTTGCGTTTCTTCGCGCGGCACCAGCCGCTCGTATTCCGCGTACGTTCCCGCGGTGATGAACACGGGAGCGTTCCACGACCGGCTCAGGTTGGCCAGGCCGCAAACGTGATCGGAGTGCTCGTGCGAAATGAAAATCCCGTTTATAGCGGCCACCGAACCGCCCAGGGCTGCCAGGCGCCGCAGCGTTTCTCTGCGGTTGAAGCCGGCATCCACGAGCACGCGCGTGGTCGAAGTCTCGACCAGCGTCGCGTTGCCCGAACTTCCAGACCCCAGGATCAAAACCCGAAGCGAAATAGCCGCCCCCCGTAGTGAATAGTGATGATGGCAAAGGGGGTTTCGGCCGTCAACCTCTCGGAAGCCGCCGAGAGGGAGCATCGGCCTCAAACTCGACGCGTTCAGAGGGGTTGTGCCCACTGGGCAACAGGCCTGTAAGCGGCGCAAATCACATCCTAAAGGGGGGGAGGCTGGAAGAGGTGGTACGCTTCCTCCTGCGCCGAAACCTCCCAGGAGAGCCGGGTGGATTGGCCAGGGGCCGCGATCTGCCTAGGGCTGCAACAATGAACCGAGTCCAACCGCCTGACGGTCACGTCACCATCCTTTTCACCGATATCGAGGATTCATCGAGGATGACAAATGCGCTTCGCGAAGTGTATCGGGAGAAGCTGCTGCCCGAGCACAACCAGCGGGTGCGCGCGGCAGTGGCCGCGCACAACGGTTACGTGGTGAAGACGATTGGCGACAGCTTTATGGTGGCCTTCGCCCAGGCCGCCGACGCCGTGGTTTGCGCCAGGGGCATTCAGGAGGCGCTGGCTAAACCGGAGATTTCCGTGGCCGATGAGACGGGAAAGAGCTGGACGATCCGGCTGCGCATCGGGGTGCACCGTGCGCACGAGCGTCTCGAGCCGCACCGTTCGCCCGAATGCGAGGCGGACTACCACGGCGCCGACGTCAACTTCGCGGCGCGCGTCGAATCGCTGGGAGCAGGCGGCCAGATTCTCGTTTCCGATTCGGCCCACTCCGCAGTGATGGGCGCGAACGCGGGCCAGTGGATCGAGTGGCGTGACCGGCGGATTAAGAGTTTCGACCAGCCGGAGACGCTGTGGGAATTTGTTTGGGACGGCCGCAGCCGTGGCGAGCCCGGCTCGCGCTTTCTTCCCGAATGGTTTAGAGGCGAGCAGAACCGGTACATCCCGCGCTCGGAGCTCGAGTCGCAAGTACTGGCCCAATTCAGCAAGCTGCGGGCGGACGGGAGCGTTCCGCGGCTGGTTACATTGCAGGCCTTTGGCGGCATGGGCAAGACGCGGCTCTCGGTGGCGTGCGCGATTCAGGCCGTCGGCGCGTTCCGCGACGGCGTATTTTTCGTCAAGCTGGAGGACCAGCCACGCTCGGCCACCGCCGTGGCCGAAGCGATTGGGTCGGCCCTGGGACTGGCGCAGGAAGCCAGGCGCCCCGAGAAACTCTTGGACCATCTCTCGGACAAGGATTTGCTCCTGCTGTTGGACAACTACGAGTCGGTGGACTGCGAGGAGGTCCAGGAACTGCTGATTCACCTGCTCAAGGCCACCAGCGCCGTCAGGCTGTTGGTCACCGGGCGCGAAGCGGTGAAAATCTCGGAGGTCGAGCAGGTAATTTCTCTCGACGGCAGGCTGACGGAAGCCGAAGGCGAAGAATTGTTCCTGGCTCGGGCCCGATTGAAGCACCGCAGTGGCCAGGGATGGCGGCCGCCGGAAGAAGAGCTGCGGGAAATTCGCCGGATCGTGGCGCTGAGCGAACGAATCCCGCTGGCCATCGAATTTGCCGCCGCCTGGGTGAAATATTCGGAGGTGAAAGAAATCCGCGAAGGCCTGGAGGCGACGCCGTTGGGCCGGCAAAGCCAGGAACCCGGCCGCTCGGCGCGCATCGATCAGGCGGAACGCCACCGCTCGCTGACCCGCTGCCTGAACTACTCGTTTGAACGGCTAGAGCCCTGGGCCCAGGACGGACTGGCCCGTCTGGGAATTTTTGCGGAGAGCTTTACGGCCGAATCAGTGAAGGGAGCGTGCGGCCTGCCGCAGGCAGAGGATCTCCTGTTCCGGCTGCACGACGCTTCGCTGGTCCAGCGCTTCGAAAGTCACGGCCGCAGCCGCTACACGATGCTGCGCGGGACACGCGCCTACGCCGCGGAAAAGCTCGCCGAGCATGGAGAAGCGCACGCGCTGCGCGAGGCGTTCATCCGTCACTTCCGGGAAAGCGGGCTCCAGAAGTGGCCGCTCACTGCGCTGACCGTCGATACCACTCGAAGGAACTCTGCTCTCGACTATTTCGAGGACGAGTGGCCCAACCTCCAGGCGGCAGCACGCCTCGCGTTTGAAACTGGGGATTGGAAATCCCTTTTCCAGCTCTCGAATACGGTATTCCAGTTCTCGCACTATCGCGGCCACTGGGCTGAGGTCGAGGAAATTTACCGCCTGGCGCTGGATGGCTGCAGGCGCAGCAGCGACCGCGACGGAGAAGGGCAGACCCTCAACTCTCTAGGCAATATCTATGTATCGCAGGGCAGGAGGGAGGAGGCCGAGTGGGCCTTTCGGCAAAGCTTGACGATTTGCCGCGAGCTCAAGAACCGCGTGGGAGAAGGGCAAGTGCTGAGCAACCTGGGTACCGTCCTCCAGGTGCCCGGTCGATTGGAGGAGGCCGAGCTGGTGTATCGGCAGAGTTTGATGATCCGCCGTGAATGCAAGGACCGGGCCGGAGAGGGTACCACGCTCAACAACCTCGGGAATGTGCTCCAATCCCAGCGCCGGGGGAGCGAAGCCGAGCAAGTCTTCCTCGAGAGCCTGGCTATTTCTCGCGAGTTCGGGAACCGTGTGATGGAGGGACTGACCCTGAATAACCTCGGGGCAGTTTACGAACTGCAGGGGCAGGTGGCCAAGGCGGAAGAGTCCTATAACCAGAGCCTGGTAATTTGCCAGGAAGTGAAAGACCGCCTAGGGGAGAGAAACGCACTGACCAATCTAGGCCAACTCTATTGGGGGAGGAGCCAATGGGTGCAGTCGGAGCAAACCTTTCTCAAGACGCTGGCCATTTCCCGCGAGTTCCATGACCAAGTGGGAGAAGCGCGTGCTCTCGACAATCTGGGCTTGACCTACAATTCGCAGAGCCGCCGGGAAGAGGCGGTGCGGGCCTTCCAGCGGAGCTTGGAGATCTACCGCGAGTTGAAGGACCGGAGGAGCGAGGGCAAAGTCTTCAATCACTTGGCCCACGCGTTCGCTCCAATGGGTCGGGAGGGCGAGGCGGAGCAGGCCTATCACCAAAGCTTGGCGGTCCTTCGTGCGTGCGGCGACCGTGAGATGGAGTCAACAACCCTTGGCAACCTGGGCGACTTTCTCTTTTTGGAGGGCCAATGGACGAAGGCGGAACAGGCCTATCAGCAGCGGCTGCCGCTCCTTGGGAAGTTAGGGGACCGTAGCTCGGAAGCAAGAACCCACCACAGCCTTGGCAACCTTTTCAAGGAGCAGAAGCAATGGGGTAAGGCGGAGAGTGCTTACCGAGAGGGTCTGGCGATTTATCGGGAGTTGAACGACCACGGAGGAGAGGGGCAAGTCCTTCAGCGCCTGGGCATTGTCTACTATTCGCAGGGCCGAGTGAGCGAGGCGGAACAAGCTTTCCAGCAGTGTCTAGCGCTGAGCCGGGAAACCAAGGACCGGGAGGTGGAAGCCATCGTCCTGGAAAACCTGGGAGGGGTCTACACGGCCCAGGGTCAGTGGGCCAAGGCAGAGCAGCACTACCTGGGGAACTTGATCATCGCTCGGGAGCGCAGCAACCGCGCAACGGAGTGCGATACGCTCAATAAACTGGGTGTCGCATACTATCGCCAGGGCGAAATGGCAAAGGCGGAACAGGCTTGCCTGGAGAGCCTGGCGATTGCGCAGGATCTCAAACAGCGGTCCGAGGAGGGGGACGCTCTCGCCAATCTCGGGAACATCTACTTTGCACGACGACAGTGGAAGGAGTCGCACCAGGCTTTCCAGCAGGTCCACGGCATCTACCGCGAGCTGAAACTCCGCGCGCGCGAAGGGCTACTTCTCGAGAACCTCGGACAGGTCCTGCAAGCGCTGGGAGAATGGGCCCAGGCAGAGCAAGCTTTCCGGGAAAGTGCAGGGATTCGACGCGAGCTCGATGACCGCAGCGGAGAAGCCAAAGCTCTCAATAGTCTCGCCAGCTTTTACCAATCGCGGGGCCGGTGGGAAGAGGCGGAGCAAGCCTACAAGCAGAGTCTGGCCATCCGGCGGGAACTGAACGACCGTGAAGGGGTGGGACAAGCCCTGGCAAGCCTGGGCCAGTTCTACGCCGCACAGAACCGAGGGGAGGACGCGGTACGCGCCTATCAGGAGAGCCTGGCCGTCCGGCGAGGGGTGAAGGATCGTGCCGGTGAGGCAAAAATTCTGCACGACTTGGGAATGGTGCACTCGTCGCGCGGCAATTGGCTCGAGGCGGAGCAAGCCTATCAGCAAAGCTTGGCCATCAACCGCGATTTCGGCGACCGGCTGAGCGAGGGGAACACGTTAAATGACTTGGCCAATGTTTACTACGCATCGGGCCGCGGTCGCGAGGCGGAGGCGGTCTATCAGCAGAGTATCGCCATCTTGCGCGGGTTGAACAACCGCCCCACACTTGTATTCGTCCTCCACAACCTGGGGAACGTCCACAAACAACAGCAACAGTGGGATAAAGCCGAGGCCGGCTATCTGGAAAGTCTGGCCATCGCGCAGGATCTTAAGGATCGCGCGGCTGAGGCCAAGGCACTCGCCAGCCTCGGCAGCGTCTATCAAGCTCGGCGCCAGTGGGAGGAGGCGGAGCAATCGTACCTGAAGAGTGCGGCCATCAGGCGCGAGCTCAACGATCGCGCCGGTGAGGGGCACACGCTCAACGACCTCGGCAATGTGTACTTTGCCCAGGCACGCCGGGCGGAGTCGGAGCAGCCGTACCAGCAGAGCCTGGCTATTTTCCGGGAATTGAACGACCGCGCGACCATGGGTGTGATACTCAGTAACCTCGGCAATGTCTATTTTCAGTCGAGCCAGTGGGTGAAAGCCGAGCCGGTGTTTGTCGAGCGGCTGGCCCTGGCGCGTGAGCTGAAGGATCGCCCGGCCGAGGGATTGGCGCAAATCAGTCTCGGCGGCGTTTTTTTTTCGCGCAGCAAGTGGGCGGAAGCGGAGCAGGCCTGGCTGAAGGCTGTGGAAATCGCGCGGGAACTCAAAATACGTTCCCACGAGGGGCTGGTCCTCGAGTTCCTGGGAGTCCTCTACAGCACCCTGAACATGAACGCCCAGGCGGAGCAAGTCTATCAACTAGGTTTGCCGATCTACCGGGAAACCAATGACCGTCTCAAAGAGGGCAAAACGCTGTGCAAGCTGGCGCAGATACGCACTGCCGCGCAAGATCTTGGCGCGGCGCTCGGCTATGCGCGCGGGGCGGTGGCTGCCCTCGAACAAACCGGGGATGCCGCAGAACTCGAAAACGCGCGGAAGCTGCTGAAACAACTGGAAACGCAATCGAGTCCGGGGACGGCTTAACCGCGAGCAAAGCGCATTCTTCCGCGATGCGGCGCGCTTGCGCGGGAACGAGCGCGGAAAGAAGGTCTTTGGGGCAGTTTCAAGCACCAAAATGCGCTGATTTGTGTGTTTGAGAAGGGCAAAAATTAGTTGACATAAAGCGCGATCGTGTCGAAGGCGTGACTCGCTGGGGCAAGCGCGAAGGCCGCCGCGCCTAACCGCCGAGCGTGCTGAGGACCTGCTTCACTTCCTGAGCATGTTCGAAATTCGGATTGAGCTTCAGCACACGCTGCAATTCCTCGCGCGCGTGCGCTCTGTCGTCGATTTTGTTGTACGCCATTCCCAGGTGGTAATGGAACGTGGCGTTGTCGGGCGCGGCATGCACCGCTTCTTTGAGCAGGTCTGCGGCGGAGCCGTACACGCCCTTCTGGTAATAAACCCAGGCCAGCGTGTCCGCCACATCCGGGCTCTGCGGAAGCGCCTGCCTCGCGGTTTGTGCCAGCATGAGCGCGCTGTTCGTGTCTCCTCCCGTCTCCAGCAGAAGGTAGGCAAGATTGTTGGCTGCGAGTGGATTCTTGGGCTGGATCTGCAATGCCTTTTCATAGAGCTGGCGCGCCTGCGTCGAGTTGCGCCGCGACTCCTCAAGCATCCCCAGCAGGACATACGGCCGCACGTCGTTCGGGTGCTGCTGGATGCTCTGCTCGTAGCTCTGGACGGCGCGATCGATGGAGCCGCGTTGCGCCTGCACCTGAGCCAGCAGCAGAAACGCGTCGAGGTCATTGGGGTCCAGGGTGGTGGCTTTCACCAGCGTGCTTTCTGCTTCCGGGAACTGATGCTGCCCGGCGTAGACCCGCGCGAGCAATTCCTGGAACTGGGCGTTGGATGGCGACTTGGTGATTTGCTGCTGGATCCGGGCGATGGCCCTGGGCGCCTGATTCTGCTCCAAATCCACCCGGGCCAGGCCGCGCAGGGCGTCGATGTATTCCGGGTTCTTGGCGAGCGCCTGCTCATAATATTTTTCCGCCTCGGCATAGCGCTTTTGAAGGGTGCGAAGCATGCCCATCCGCGTGTACGGCGTGGGATCGTTCGGAGCCAGCGACATGGCGGTCGTGAGATCCATCTCCGCGCCTGCCGCCTCGTGCTTCGAGATTCTGGCCACGGCGCGCAGCGTATATCCCGCGGCCATTTTCGGCTCGATTCGAATCAGCGCTTCCGCGCTGTTCATCAGTAGATCCACATCGTCCTTGCGGATGGCCAATTCGGCCAGCGCCTGCCGCACGCTCGCCAGATCAGGACGTAATTTGGCTGCCTGGCGCCAGGCTTGTTCGGCGCGCTGGAGATTTCCCGCGGCAGCCAGGGCTGTGCCGAACTGAAATTGGGCGGCGGCATTTTCCGGCTCGGCTGTGACCACCGGCTCGAGTATTTTAGCCGCCTCGTCCGGCTTCTTCTGACGGAGCAGGATTTCGCTTTGCGCGACGAGCGCCGGAGTATCCTTGGGCGCAGCTTTCAAAATCTCGTCGTTGAGCTTTTGCGCGTCGTCCAGGCGATTGGCCCCGATCAGGATCTGCACGTAATCGTGCTTCAGCCGCACATCATCGGGATGCTCGCGAACGAGCGAGGCGTACTCTTCTAGGGCGCGCGGCAAGTCCCCCTGACCATAATAGAAATCGGCCAGCAGCCGGTACCCATAGGGGTTCTTGCTCAGGTTCGGCTTAGAATCCTTGATCGTCTGCTCGGCCTGCTCGCGCTTCCCCTCCGACGCGAGCAGGCGGGAAAGTAAAATCACCGGCTGCTGGTTGGCCGGCTCGAGCTGCATGGCCTGGCGGTATTGCGCTTCCGATTCGGCCAGTCGCTCCTGTTGCTGGTAAAAATTGCCCAATCCCAAGTATGCGGCGACGGACTTCGGGTCCAGCTCCAGCGCCTTCTGGTAGCTTTGCTCCGCGTTGGCGGCCTGCCCCGCCTTCGCTTGAAGAACAGCAAGATTCAGATAGGTCGTGATGCGCTTGGGATCCAGCTCAACCGCCTTCTGCATTTCTTGGAGCGCCGCCGCGGTTTGATCGCGCGCGGAGAGTGTGTTGCCGAGCAGTATGTGGCCGTCAACATTGTCCGGTGCGAGAGTGAGCGCGGCGCGCACGTGTTCCTCGGCTCCCGGCAGGTCCTTGCCTAGCAGAAGGATGTTTCCCAGATCCACATGCGCCTGCACATTCTTGGGATCAAGCTGCAGGATGGCGCGGAATTCTTTGGCCGCGGCGCCCCATGCCCCCAGCCGCAGATAGACCCTCGCCAATTGCGTGTGCGCCGGGAGGAACTCTGCGTCAATCTGCAGCGCGTTCTGGTATTCGATCCCAGCTTCGCGGAATTTTCCGCTCGCTGCATATTTGTCGCCCCTCTCCACAAACTTTTGCTTCCGCACATTGGGGTCGCGTGAACAGGCGCACGCCGCCACAAGCACCGCGGAGAGCGCGCCGCAGACAATTGCTCGCCGCCAGCCCGGGCGGCTTTCGCTTTTTGCTTTCTCTCTCATCCTCGTCCTATTCATTCGCGTAGGGGAGCGACCGGCTGCGCATCCCTCCTCACAGATCATCAGTGTACTCATCGGGTGGCCGCCTTGCAGGCGTCGCCGGAACCGAATTGTCAGGGCTGCAGTACCGCGGCGGCCGCTTTCGGGGACGCGGCTGCGCACGGCCTCGCTCCTGAACCGACGCCGATTGGGACGGTCGCGTCAGGATGAGCAAGCGGTCTTCCGTGCCGACGAGCAGGTGAGTGCAGCTAAACTCTGTAATCTCAAGGCCGCGGCTCCTTGCCGAACCCATCCCTCCATTCCAATCTGAAGAAAGTGGAAATCAGCTTCCTTCTCGATCAAACAGGCTTAGAGAGCCTCCGAGCAGCCACTCTTCTAGGTTAACCCATTTAGAATAAGTAGAATGGGAGGCAGTATTTCCGGGCAGTGTCCGACCGTGTTTCCGCTGTACTCAAGAATGGATAATTTGTTGTCTTTTTGTGGTAACAATTGTTGATTACACAGTGATTCCGCTTACCAAGGCCCGTGGGCCAGAGGCCGCCAAACCGTGCTGCATCAATGGGTTAACGCCTCTCGTTGGGTCCCGCCGATTCGGCGTTGCTTGGCATGTGGGGTGCTTTCCCACTTCAGCCCGCAGATACCCAGAGCCGGTACTCCGCGCGCTGAAGGCATCCCTTGTGCCCCGGAGGCAGCATGGCCCAACGACAGGCAGCAACGATTCCAGCCGACGAGCGGCATCCCGTCCCCATGTCGGCGACCCCGCTCTATTTGGAGTCTGCGTGCCCCGCGATGCATGCGATTGAGAAGGCGATGAGGGACATCGCCGCCACGGAGATTCCCGTTCTGTTGATTGGGGAAAGCGGGACTGGCAAGGATGCCGCGGCCATGCATCTGCACCGTCACTCGCAGCGGCGCGCGCACCCCTTCCGCAAAATTCTGGGCTCGAGCGCCATGCCGGAACAACTCTCGCTAGAAGCCCTGGGGCAGGAATTCGGCACAGTGTACCTGGACGAGGTCGCCGACTTCTCGGCTGCCGCGCAGACGCGCTTACTTCAGTCGCTGGCGGAGCGCGATGTGCCGGGCAACGACACAGCGCCGCGCTTGATCAGCGGGACCACGCGCAATCTGGAAGAATGGATGCGCTCGGGACGATTCCGCGAGCAGTTGTATTTCCGCCTCAATGGCGTGTGCCTGCGGCTTCCTCCATTGCGTCACCGGAAGGAAGATATTCCCGGGCTTGCCGGTTATTTTCTTGCGCGGTACGCGGCGCTATTCGGAAGGCCAAAGCCGGCATTGAGCGCGCCCCAGATGCGCGTCCTGCAGGAATACGCCTGGCCGGGCAATATCCGCGAACTGGAAAACGCGATGAAGAAAGCTGTGGTGGTCGGCGGAGAAGTGTTCCAGATTATTGAGATAGGGGCCACGCCGGAACCGGCGCACAGACCGGCGACGGACGCGCCCACACTCTCTCTAAAGGACGCGGCGCGAGCGGCATCGCGGCAGGCCGAACGCGAACTGATCCTGAAGGCCCTGGCGCGGACACGCTGGAACCGCAAGCGGGCAGCCATGGAACTTCGCATTAGTTATAAGGCGCTGCTTTACAAACTGAAGCAAATCGGGCCCGAAGAAGCGACGGGCGACTGAGGGTACCGGGGGAGGACGCAATGTGGAAGGAGGCAAAGTTCATCGCTCTGCTGTTGCTGTCATGCCTGCCGCTGTACGCGGCGGGACAGGGCAATGCAAAAAGCCAGGGCGCCGCACAAAAGCCGGCGGCACAACCGGTCACGCCGCCCGCTCAGCCCAAGGCGGCTACCGAGGACCCGGGCTACATCATTGGCCCCGAGGACGTCCTTTCGATCAACGTCTGGAAGGAGACGGAACTGACCAAACTTGTCCCGGTGCGACCCGACGGCAAAATTTCACTCCCCCTGTTGAACGACGTGCAGGCCGCCGGGCTTACTCCCCAGCAGTTGGGAGCTTCCATCCGTGATGGGCTTAAGAAATTCATTTCGGATCCCGAAGTGACCGTGATCGTCACTGCTGTGAACAGCCGCCGGGTTTACGTCATGGGCGAAGTGACCCATCCCGGCGCTTTTCCGCTGTTGCCAGGAATGACGGTGCTCCAGGCCCTGGCCAGCGCCGGCAGTTTCACCCAGTTCGCCAACATCAAAGGTATTTACGTGCTGCGCAATGAAGATGGAAAGCAGGTGAAGCACCCTTTTAACTACAAGGCAGTAGTCAAGGGGCAAAATGCCGAACAGAATCTCGAACTCAAATCGGGCGACACGATTGTCGTCCCCTGACCCTGGCTGGCTGATGAGTATTCCGCACATCCGCGGCCGAATCCTGGCGCTCGCCGCCTGCTGCGCGATTCTTCTGCCCGCCCAGGCGCTGCGCGCGCAGCAGGACACGCCTCCTGCCTCCGGCCAAACGGGAGATCAGGGCGCAACGCCTCCCGAGGCGGCTGCGCAGAGCGCTCCGGGACCGGTGGGAGGAGTCGAAGAATACCGTTTCCCCACCAGCACCTCCGGCCGCAGCTTCATCGTTCCCCGCCTCTACCTGCAGGAGGTGTACGACACCAATCCCGGTTTTGCGGCCACCTCCACCTCCGCCCAGGGCGACTCGGTCACCGCAGTGATGGGAGGAATGTCGCTTCAGGTGGTCACCCGGAACTCCTCGTTCGCTCTCGATCTCGCGTCCGAAGGCATTTTCTACAATCCCAAGTACCTGTCCAACGCCGCTGAGCAGCAACTGAATGTGACGGAGAAAATCTCGGCGCGGCGCTGGAACTTTTTGTTCGGCGAGAGCTTCTCCTATCTCTCGAACTCAGCCTTTGGATTGGGAGGACTGGGCTATCTGGGCGGCGGAACTACGGGTCTGTCGGGCGTCGGCTCGGTCACCGGATTCAATCCTTTCCAAATACCCACGCAGACGATCGGCTCCACGACTGTCTCCGAGTTCTCGAGCGCCAGCATCTTTCAGGCCCAGTATCTTTTTAGCGGAAGAAATTCCGTGAACGCCTCGGTGGACGTCGGGTTCCTTCATTTCTTCAACAGCAGCCTGCTGAACTCGCGCGACATTCTCGCGCGCTTCGGCTATGACCACTCCCCCACCCCGCGCGATACGATTAGTTTCAGCTATACCGCGACGATCCTGGACTACCCTTCGGGCATATCGGGCTTCACTTCGCATGCCGTTCAGCTCGGCTACCGCAGGCTGGTCACCCACCGGCTGCAATTTACCGCGGCCGGCGGACCTTCCGTGACCCATTTCACCCCGATGCCGGGAGCGACTACAGTGCCGGGTGGCCAGAACCTGGTGGATTTCTACGTGTTCTCGTCCCTCAACTATGCCCTGCGGCGCGGAAATCTGAGCGCGCAGTACACGCATAGCGTGGGCAACGGCTCCGGCTTTCTGATCGGCTCTATCGCGGACCAGTTCAGCGGAAACTTTTCGCACCAGCTCTCGCGGACCGTAAGGGTGAGCCTGAGCGGCGGCTTCGCTCACAACAGCGCTTTTCATCAGACGGCCAGCACGCTCATAAACCCATCCTCGTCCTTCGATTACTGGACTGCCGGCGCCGCCCTCTCGCGGCCGATTGGGCGTTACTCAACGCTCGCGCTGACCTATAACGCTTCCCGCCAGACTTCGAATACGACGGTGTGCGTGAACATGCTCCGGTGCGGGCCGATCGCGCTCGTGCAGACGGCCGGCATGACGTTTAACTGGTCCACGCGGCCGTTTAAGATCGAATAGCCGGGTAAGGAGCGTAAAGGGATCTCGATGCTGGGTCATCGCAAACTCTCTTCGTCGGAATATCTCGGCATCTGGCGGCGCAGCGCGAAATGGGCGATCGCCGGCTGCTTGCTGGGGGCCGCGGCAGCCTACGCGTTCACCTGGCTGCTGCCCGCAAGATACACATGCACGATGACTCTGGAACAAATGCCGAAGGTCGGGGATGCCGGAAAGCCCGCTGCGGAGATGACCCCGGACCGCATCGCCGACATCCGCCGGCAGGTGCTGACTCCGCAGGCATTGCAGGGACTGGCCGGGCGCTACGAACTCCATCCGGGCGGCAATCAATTGCCCATGGACGCCCGGATCGCCGAATTGAGCCGCAACATCGTGCTTGAGCCGCAGGGAACCGGTTTCAGCATCTCATTCACCGCGGGAGACGAAATAGTCGCTCGTGAGACAGGCGCCGAGCTCTCCCGTCTGTTCGCTGCCGCAAAACTGCCGCAGGCCGAACCGCCGGCGGGAACTCCGCCCGCCGGGTCCTCTCAACAATTCCTCGCCAAACAAGTGGAAGAGGCCAGGCTCCATCGTGACCAGGAGGATGCCAGGCTCGCCGAGTTCAAGCGCAAGCACGCCGCCGAACTTGCGAACCTGGACGCGAATGGCGGCGGCGCCCAGTCAAAATTGGCGGCATACAACGGGCAGTTGGCGGCCACCGACGCCTCGCTCAGGGCCGCGGAGGAAAAAAGGGCCGCTCTCACCGAAGCCCTGTTCGCGCGGCAATCCGGCGCCTCCGCGTCTGCCCAGCAAATCGAAACTCCGCAGACGCAGGCTCTCGAGCAGGAACTGGCCGCCAAACAATCTGAACTGGTGTCCCTCCAGGCGCGCTACACCGCGGACCATCCCGATGTGGTGAAAGTGAAGGCCGATATCCGCGACCTGCAGCGCCGGATTGACGATGCCAAGCGGGCGCAAGGCGCGAGCGTGGCAATTCAACCGCCGGCAGGCGCTGATGCCGCCGCACAGGATTCCGCACAGCTCCAGGCGCAAATTCGCAGCCTCGACGCCCAAATCGTTGAGAAGACGCGCGACCGCGACCGCCTGCAGCAGGATATCCAGACCGTTCAGGCACAATTGGAAAGCGCTCCGGTCATGCAAATGGAGTATGCGGAGTTGAAGAGCGGCGCCGATGCCGCCAAGATCGCTTACGACGGCTGGGTCGCCAAGCAGCAGGAGTTTCAGAAGTCGCTGAATGCGCAAGAGCCCGCAAACGGGCCCGCGCTGGTGGCCGCCGGGCAGCCCAGCGTGGCGCTCTCGTTCCCGGTTCGCTGGCAATTTAGTCTGGCAGGAGCGGCGAGCGGGCTGGCGCTAGGGCTGTTTCTGGTTCTGGTGGGCGAATGGCGCGACAAAACACTGCGTACCAAAGAAGACGTTCAATACTTTCTGGCGCTGCCCACTCTCGCCGTAATTCCTCCGGCGGGCGCGGGCGAAGGCACGAGCGCGATCGACGGACCACGGGGCTGACGCATGGGGAAACGAGGGAAGGAAGAGGCAAGCGTCTTGGCGGACGCCTGATCGAGGCGCAGAGAGCTCATGTACAAGAAATTTTTCGGGCTTCGTGAAAATCCGTTCAACGTGAACCCGGACCCGCGGTTCCTGTTTTCCACGCGGCACACCGAAGAAGCATTTGCCGTGCTCAGCTATGGCATTCAGGCGCGCAAGGGCTTTATCACCCTCACCGGCGAGGTGGGTACCGGCAAGACCACCCTGCTCAACAAATTGCTCGACTGGCTCCACGAGCAGAGTCTGGCCACCGCCTTCATGTTCAACTCGCGGCTCAACGTCACTCAATTCCTGGATTTCATGATGGCCGAT
>DASPSB010000420.1:0-2424 GCA_035624135.1 Candidatus Acidiferrales bacterium
GGCCCAGGGATAGCCCGCCGGACCGGTCTCATGCACGATCAGGCAGCCCGCAGCACCCAACTCCGCCGCTTTCTCGTACTTGTAGGTCCAGCGGCCGTAATACTTCATGGCCTTGCCGCCGAACAGCGACTCGTCCACGTATCCTGGATCGTTCACCAAGACAATGAGCAGTTTTCCCTTCAGGTCCGCGCCCTTGAAGTCGTCCCACTGGAATTCCGGCGCGGTGATGCCGTAGCCCACGAACACAACGTCCGCGTCCGCCGAGACGTCTGCGACCTGGCGCTTGGTCCAGGCGACAAAATCGTCGCGGAATTTGAGGGTAGTCTCTTTTTTCGGCTTGTCGGCAGGAGCGAAGGTGAGCGCCATGGACGGATCGGGCGTGATGCCCACGAGGGCGACCTTCTGCACGTAGGAACCGTCCGGATTCCCGGGCTCAAGCGAGAGGGAGCGGAACTGGTCCTCGATGTACTTTACCGTTTTTTGCTCGCCAGGGCTGCCGGGAAAACGGCCTTCGAACTCGTCGGAGGATAGCGTGCGGATGTGCGCGAGCAGATCCGGCCCGCTGAAGCTTTTCAGCGCCACGTCCGGAGGACTCGGCTCCGGCACAGTGGAGCAGGCAGCAAACGCCAGAGCGAGCGCCAGAGCGACACCGCCGGCGTATGCCCCAGCTCGACGCGCGTGCGGCTGGGATGGACTCATTCGCGCATCTCCTGGATACCTTCGACTCAGGGTGAGGCGCATCTTACTGCGGCGGCGCGCCATTGAACAGAGATTCCGCCGCAGGCGCGGAGGGCGGTTGCAAATCGAGCCACACGGCATGAGAATGGCGCCGTGTTTCAGCCGGGACAGCCTGTGCGCGTGAATCTGGCAGGACTGCGGGTGAAAAATGTGACGTTCCAGGCCGCGGTGACCGATGCCGTCGGCCACATCGTGCGGCAGGTTTCCGAAGAGCCGCCTGTGTACCTGGTGCGCCTGCTGTTTTCCTTCCGCGGAGTGGACGAAGTGGAAGTGCCAGCCGAGCGGATCAAAGCCTCGTAGTGCCGCCACGCAACATCCGGTCGAATCCGTGACCGCGAGCCGCAGTGCTGCGATAGAATGAAAGTTTGGCGCGCAGAGGAGCGCATGATTCACCGTTACGTATTTCACAACGACCGGCTGCAGCCCATCGAGCAGTCCCGGCTTTCGCCGGGCCAGGCCGGGTTGCTGAACGGCTTCGGGCTGTTCAGCACGCTGCGGGTGTTTTCCGGCGAGGCGTTTGCGTTCGAGCGCCACTGGCGCCGGCTGGAAAAGGACGCGGAACGCGTGCACCTGCCCATGCCGTATGCCGCCGAGTTTGTCCGGCGCCATCTGGCCGAAGTGATCCGCGCCAATGAGGTGCGCGAGGGCACGGCGCGCATCTATCTCGTTTACAACACTGTCGGCTTCTGGCGCAGCAACGAGCCGCTGCCCGAGGTTGACCTGATTCTCTATACGGCGGGCCTTCCGCCCTACCGCGAGCCTGTTCGGCTGGCGCTGCGGCCCAACGGAAGGTTTGCCGCCTCGCCGATTTGCAGCGTCAAGACCACGGCGTGGTTGAACAATGTGTGGCACGTGGCAGAAGCGCAGAAAGCGGGCTTCGACGAGGTGGTGCTGCTCAACGAACGCGGCGAAGTGGCCGAATGCACGGCGGCGAACGTGTTTGCCGTGACCGGCGGGCGGGTGCTGACGCCGCCGCTCGCTTCCGGCTGCCTGGAAGGGGTGACGCGCGGAGTGCTGCTTGAAATCGCGCCGCGCATCGGCATCCCGATGGAGGAGCACACGCTCACGCCCGACGACCTGCGCCGCGCCGACGAGATGTTTATCTCCTCGACGAACCGGAACCTGCTCGGCGTCGGCTCATTGGAAGATCAGATATTCGAGGGCGCGCCAGGTCCTGTAACGCGGCGACTGGAAGAAGCCTTCGCCGCCTACGTGGCAGACTATGTCGCCCAGCAATCCGTACCATCCGCGACAAAGTAGGAAACGAACCCGGTGACGAAACGCCTCTACAACTTCGGAGCAGGGCCGGCGGCGCTGCCGCTGCCGGTGCTTGAGGAGATCCAGCGGGATCTGGTGACGCATCCGGAGCTGGGCGCATCGGTGCTCGAAATCAGCCACCGCTCGAAATGGTTTGAGGGTGTGCTGGCGGCCGCGGAATACAACCTGCGCACGCTGCTGGATATCCCAATGGAATATTCCGTGCTGTTCCTGCAAGGCGGGGCGTCGCTTCAGTTCGCGATGGTGGCGATGAATTTTCTTGCGCGCGGCGGGCCCGGCGCCGACTACCTGGTGACCGGCGCATGGAGCGAAAAGGCGCTGGCGGAAGCGCAGAAGTTTGGTCCGGCGCGGGCGGCGTGGAACGGGAAATCGTCGGGCTTCGTGCGCACACCTTCGCCACACGAGCCG
>DASPSB010000003.1:0-13063 GCA_035624135.1 Candidatus Acidiferrales bacterium
GCTCAACACCTGCAAAATCCCGTCGTTCACGCGCTTCAGCGGCTCGCGCACCGTGCAGCGGTCCGAGTGGTCGCACACGCCGTGGTGCGTCTCGCACGAGGTAATCACCACCGGCCCGTCAATCGCGCTGATGGCCTCGAGGGCCGTGATCTGCGACGGCTTCCGAGCCAGCTCGTACCCGCCTGTTGAACCATGTCGCGCCCGCAGCAGGCCTTTTCTGGCCAGCCGCTGCAAAACCTTCGCCATCAGCGGCGCCGAGATCCCGTAAATCTCGGCAATATCCGATGCGCTCGCCGTGCCCTCACCGTCATGCATGGCAAGGTGCTTTAGAGCGATCAGCCCGTAGTCCGCTTTTTTCGATAGCTTCAGCATCTCAATACGACCGTTTCAGTCGCATATTCAATATACACTCGGACTGCCTGTCCGTCAACCGCAAGAAGAGTCCCCAACCCCTTGGATTCTAAGCCCGTAGATTGCGACCTGCCGAGTCCGATTTCCCTGCTTCCTCTACCTCCTCTACCTCCTCTACCTCCTTTCTCGCTATTTCCCCGGTTTCCACCTCTCCAGGAATTGCGTCACATCCCCCATCCCAATCTTCACCGCGTTGTCGAACTCCCCGTTCTTCTGACTCGTCACCAGCCGCCCATCTCCTTCCAGCACCGCCAGGCTCGGGAGTCGATCCGGTTGCACCTCGCACCGGCGCGCCAGGTCATTGTTCGCGCTGCCGTCGCCCACATTGATGTGCACCACGTGATAGTTCGCCGTCACTAGCGGCTGGATCGTCTTCGAATGAAACGTCGCGTCCAGCACGTGGCAGTCGTAGCACCAGTTTGCGCCGAATACCACCAGCACCCGTTTATGGTCCTTCTTCGCCGCAGCCAGCCCCGCGTCCAAATCCCGCTGCGCCTCGCTCGGATCCGGATAAAGATCCGGATTCGGCTGCGACGGTTCCGGCAACCGGATGGCCGGCTTTGGCAGCAAATCCGTCCGTTTGGACCGGTAGATGAACCAATTCCCGCTCTGCTCGACCCACACCTGCGCTCCAGACACCATCAAATCCTGCCTACCGGCCCCCGTGCGCATGGCGATCTCAATCCGCAGTGTCAGGACCGCAACGCCGTTTTGCGCCGTGCTCATTTGCAGGATTTTTGGATTGATCGAGATGAGCCCGCGGGAATGCAGCGCCGCCCAGAACTCCGGCTCCTCATTCGGGTCGGTAATCTGGCCTAGCGGCGTCTGCGCGAAGGCTCCCCGCATGGGAGGATAAAACGCCGCGAGCGCGCTCCGATCGCCTGCAAGCACCGCCGCTCTCCACCGGTCGAGCGGCTCAAACCTGCTGGCCGCCGCTGCCTTCGTCTGCGTGCTGGCAGCCTTCTGCGCCGCACCTAGAGACGCAACCGTAATCCCGCAAGCCAGAAATCCCACGATTGCTCGTTTCGCCCGCACCAAGTCATTCTATCCCACGCCCAGCCGTCTCTCTCTCCTCCGCCTCCTCTACCTCCTTTACCCCCTCTATCTCCTTTACCTCGTCCTTTTCTGCGCTAGAATGCCTCAAGCACTGCAGCCTGCATGAAGAGCATCGTCGCCATCTATCCGGGGTCGTTCGATCCCGTGACCAACGGGCACCTGGACCTCATCGCCCGCGGCGCGCGCATCTTCGACCGCCTCATCGTTGCCGTCCTCCAAAACCTCGATAAAGCGCCAGTCTTCTCCGGTCACGAGCGAGCGGAAATGCTCCGCGAAGTTACCCGCGAATGGACCAATGTGGAGGTGGATCTCTTCGACGGTCTCCTGGTGGACTATGTGCGGCGCCGCCATGCGCACGCCATCCTTCGCGGCATTCGTGCCATTTCCGACTACGAATACGAATTCCAGATGGCGCTCATGAACCGCCGGCTCGAACCCAACGTGGAAACCGTCTTCATGATGCCGGCCGAGAAGTACAGTTATCTGAGTTCGCGGATCGTCCGCGAAGTCGCCCAGCTCGGCGGTGCGATCGAAGGACTCGTGCCGCCCTTAGTCGTCGAGCGCCTGAAGTCGAAAGTTCATTGACAGCGCGCGTGCCCTTCGTGCGCTGTCATCCCGAGTCCGTACGCATTTTGGGACGGACGAGGGATCTGCTTTTGCCGTCTGGCCATGGGTTATCGCCGGGGAGGAGGCTATGCAACTCTCGCAGCGAATCGAACGCATCACCGAATCGTCCACTCTCGCCGTAATGGTCGAGGCCGAAAAGTACAAAGCCCGCGGCGTCGACGTCGTTGACTTCGGTCCCGGCGAGCCCGATTTCCCCACTCCCGATCACATCAAGCGCGCCGCCATCCGCGCCCTCGAGCAGAATTTCACCAAATACACTCCCGCCGGCGGCATCCTGCCCCTGCGCCAGGCCATTTGCGAATGGCACCACACCCAGCTCGGCACCTCCTACCAGGCTTCCGAATGCGCCGTTACCGTCGGCGGCAAGCACGCCATATTCAACACCGTGAACGTGCTCGTAAACTCCGGCGACGAGGTGGTCATCCCCGTCCCCTGCTGGGTGAGTTTTCCCGACATCGTGAAATATGCGGGCGGCAAGCCCGTCTTCGTCCAGACCCACGAGCACGACGGCTTCTGCCTCCACGCCCGAGACGTGGAAGCCGCTCTGACTCCCAAAACCCGCATGGTCATCGTCAATTCGCCCTCGAACCCCACGGGCGCCATCCTGCCGGAAGAGGAATTCGCGAAAATTCTGGACCTCTGTCGTCGGCGCGGCATCTGGCTCCTCACCGACGAGTGCTATTCGCATTTTCTCTATGGCGGCCGCCGCCCATTTTCCGCGGCCAGCCTCCCCGATGCGAAAAACACCGTCATCGTCTGCGGCTCGCTCTCCAAGACCTTCGCCATGACAGGCTGGCGCGTCGGCTTCGTGCTCGCTCCCGAGCCGATCGCGAAAGCCGTTGTCAAACTCCAAAGCCAATCCACTTCGAATCCCACCTCCATTGCCCAGCACGCCGCGCTCGAAGCCGTCCGCGGGCCCATGGATTCCGTCGCCGGCATGCTCGCCGAATACGAACGCCGCCGCGCCCGCGTTCTGGCCGGCCTGCGCGTCATTCCCGGCCTCGCCATCACCGAGCCGCAGGGCGCGTTCTACGCCTTTCCGAACATCTCCGCCTGCCCGACTCGCGACGCCGAGTGCCTCGCCGCCTCCAACGGCCGGCTCGATTCCGCCGTTGTTGCGCGCCGCCTGCTCGAATCCGCGCATGTGGCCGTCGTGCCCGGCGAAGGATTCGGAGCGGCAGGCTTCTTCCGGCTCTCCTACGCCACTTCCATCGAGCGCATTGAAGAAGGTTTGCGCCGCCTCGCCGACTTCTTTTCCCCCGACTGATGCAACCCGTCGCTTCACGCCTGGATTCCACCATCGACCGCAGGCTGTGGGGCATGCGCGACCTCACTCCCCTGTTTCCCGAGTTCACCAATCAGGACCCGCCCATCGCCGAAATCTGGCTCACCGGCCCGGCGTGCAAGCTCGCCTCGGGCCCCTTCACCGGGCACGTGCTGGAATTGGCCTGGCGTCAAATGCCCGCGGAGTGGAAGGGGACGCGCTGTTTGGACGACGTGCAAATCCCGCTGCTCGTGAAATTTCTTTTCCCCGGCGAAAAGCCTTCCATCCAGGTCCATCCCGATGACGACTACGCCGCAAAGCACGAGTCGGCCCGTGGCGGCCGCGGAAAAACGGAAATGTGGCATGTGCTCGCCGCAAAGCCGGGCGCGGAGCTTTTCGTAAATCTCTCCCCGGGCGTCACACCCGAGTCATTTCGCCGCGCCATCGACGATGGCACGCTCGAACCGCTCCTCGCTCGCATCCCGGTCGCTCCCGGCGACAGCATTTTCGTCCCGCCCGGCACCGTCCACACCATCGGCGCCGGCATCATGCTTTGCGAGATCATGGAGCAGTCCGACATCACCTATCGCGTGTACGACTACAAACGAAAAGGGCCCGACGGCCGCGAGCGCCCGCTGCACGTCAAGCAGGCGCTCGACGTCATCAATTTTGGCGAGCAATTGGGAGAAAAAGTCAGTCCGGTGCGTCACGTCGCGCACGGCCTCACCATCGATTACCTCGCCGCCTGCCGCTACTTCGCCACAGAGCGCTGGCAATTCGATTCACGCACCGGCGGCGTGACTTCGCCCGGCAGCTTCGAGCTGTTCGTGTTTCTTTCCGGCGCCGGCCAGCTCGAAAGCAGTGAACAGAAGCAGCCTTATTCCCGCATGCAGGTCTGGTTTTTGCCCGCCGCGCTCGGCGCCTACCAACTCGAGCCCGTCGAGCCCACTGTGGCCCTGCACACTTCCGTGCCCAATTTGGACGAATACTGCCAGCGGCTCTCGGATCTCGGCATTCCCAGCGAAGAATGGTCCCGTATCATTCACCTATGACCCGCGCCCCAGCAGCGACGAACCCCTTCCGCCGTAGCGCCGGCGCCTGTGCTGAGCCCAGCCGAAGCATCGCGCGCCGGCCCTCCCCCGCGCTGTCATCCCGAAGCCTCGCGCAGCTCGCGGGGCTGAGGGATCTGCTTTTTCCTGCCTTTTTTCGGCGAGGCGTCGCTAAATGACCGGGCCCTCAAAGCGTCCCGCATTCTCCGCCCACGCCGTCATTCTCGCGGGTGGCCGCGGCACGCGCTTCTGGCCGCGCAGCCGCACCCGCACGCCCAAACAATTCCTGAACATCGTCGGCGCCAGGACGATGTTCGAGCAAACCGTCGATCGCCTCCTCCCCCTTTTTCCGTACCCACGCCTCTGGACCGTCACCAATGCCGAACAGGCTGCTTCTCTCCGCAAACTCGCGCCCCGCATTCGTCCCGCGCAAATTCTCGTCGAGCCCACCGGACGCAATACTGCCGCCGCCATCGCTCTGGCTGCCTTCCATCTCGCGCGCAAGGATGCGAACGCGCTCATGGCCGTCCTTCCTGCCGACCATTTCATCCGCGACGCGCGTCGCTACCGCTTCATCGTCCGTGCCGCCCTCCAGGTCGCTGCCCGCGGACCCAATCTCCTCGTCCTCGGTATTCCCCCCACGCGCCCCGAGACCGGATACGGTTACGTCGAACGCGGCGCCTCTCCATCCTCTACCTCCTCTACCTCCTCTACCTCTTCTGCCCCCCCTCCCTCCCCTCCCTCCGTCTTCCGGGTCTCTCGCTTCACCGAAAAGCCTGACCTCGAAACCGCCCGCGAATTCCTTTCCTCCGGCAATTACTACTGGAATGCCGGTATGTTCTTCTGGCGCGCCACAACCTATCTCGACTGCCTCCGCCGCTTCCTCCCCGCCACACACGACGCACTCGCGCGCGTCGCCAAAACCATCGGCACGCGCCGCTACGCCTCCGCGCTCGCCCGCGCCTACCCGGAGCTTGAAAACATTTCCGTGGACTACGCCATTCTCGAACGCGCCACCCGTGAGCCTGGCGGCGGCAATGTCTTCGTCCTCCCCGCCGACATCGGTTGGAGCGATATCGGCTCCTGGGCCGCCGTGTACGAACTCAGCGCCTCCGCTCCCGGCGCCAACGTCTCCCGCTCTCCTCTCTGCGCCATCGACTCCTCCGGCAATTACGTCTGGAGCGCAAAGAAAATCGTCGCCTTGCTCGGCGTCAATGATCTCGTCGTCGTCGAAACCCCCGACGCTCTCCTCATCTGCCCCCGTTCCCGCGCCCAGGACGTCGGGAAGGTTGTAAAATCCGTCGAAGCGGCGAAGCGCAAGTTGCTCCTTTAACCCTTCCTCGAATCGGAGGCGGGAATGATCACCGTTAAGGTTTACTACCAAAAGTGCCCTGAGTGCGGACAGACCTGGGCCGCCCGTCTCAGCGAGCAAGAAATCGTCCGCATCGGCAAAGAGGTATTCATCTGCAAATGCAATAAAGAATGGCCCACCGGATGTACGGAATGGACCCATCTGAATACCGGCCAACGCCGCGATTACTTCGTCTCGACCGCCGAAATTGGCGTGCTCCTCATCTGTACCTTCATTCCTCCACTCTTCGGCTATTTCATCTCCGGTGGCTGGCATGCAGCGCTGCGCGCTGGAATGTGGGGCTTTCTTGTCGGTGTCGTTTTCGTCAGCGTTCTGTGGGCAATCAAGGGCTGCATTGTTGGACTCTCCTTGCGCCGATGCCCCGCCGAGAGTTTTCCTCCAACGCGCTGAGGGTTTTCGGCCCTCGCTCTTCGACCTTCAACTTTCGGCTTTCAACCCTGCCCCGCAAGCTGTAACTTTTCCTCCATGGCACCATCCCCACCCGCCACTCGCCACTCGCCACTCGCCACTATCTCCTTCGGCACCGACGGCTGGCGCGGCGTCATCGCCGACGATTTCACCCACGAAAACGTCCGCACCGTCGCCTACGCCATCGCGCGATACGTTGTCCGCGCGGAAAATCCCACCGCCGGCGTGCTCGTCGGATACGACAATCGCTACTCCTCCGAACGCTTCGCCCGCACCGCTGCCGACGCGCTCACCGCCGCGGGAATCCCCGTCTATCTCGCCGAGCAGTCCGCGCCCACGCCCGCTATTTCACTCCTCGTCCGTCAGCGCCGCGCGGCCGGCGGCATCGTCATCACTGCCAGCCACAATCCCGCCATCTGGAACGGCATGAAGTACAAGGCCAGCTACGGCAGTTCCGCGCTTCCCTCTATCGTCGCCCAAATCGAACAGGAACTTGCCCTCGTGCTGCGCGATGGCGTTCCCGCGCTCCCGCCGCGTCCCGCGTTGCTGCACTCGCTCGACGTTCGCGCGCCCTATCTCGAGACACTCGACAAACTCGTGGACTGGGACCGCCTGAAAGCCGCCGGCTATCGGTTTCTCATCGACCCCATGCACGGCTCCGGCGCTGGCCTGCTTAAAGCTCTATTCGACCGCCACGGCATCCCCTGCGAGGAAATCCGCGGCCGCCGCGATCCCCTCTTCGGCGGCGTGAATCCCGAGCCCATCGAGCCGCACATCGAGCCCATGCGCGCCGCCATTCGCGCCGGCCGGTTCCAAGCCGGCTTCGCCATGGATGGCGACGCAGACCGCATCGGCGCGATGGATTCAGACGGCACGTTCGTCAATCCCCACCAGATTCTCTCCATCCTGCTCTGGCATCTCGCCGGCACGCGAAACATCCCCGGCGACGTCGCCAAGACCTTCTCCGTCACCAAACTCGTGGACAAACTCGCCGCCAAATTCGGCCGCAAACTCCACGAAACTCCCGTCGGCTTCAAATACATCTGCGAGCTGATGCTCGAACGCGACATCCTGCTCGGCGGCGAAGAAAGCGGCGGCATCGGCACCAAGCTCCATCTGCCCGAGCGTGACGCCACCGTCAGCGCTCTCCTGCTCGCCGAAGTGCTCGCCTGGCACCGCAAATCGCTCGGCGAAATCCTCCGCGACCTGCACGCCGAATTCGGCGAGCACCACTTTGGCCGCGTGGATTTGACGCTCGCTCCCGGCCAGAAGGAAAAAGTGCTCGAATATGTTGCCAATCGCAGCCTCACGCGATTCCTCGACGCAGATGTGTGCCATCGCGAGGATCTGGATGGCGTGAAGCTCTACCTCGGCGATGTCGGTGGGAGCGCGCGGCAAGCGGGCGCGTCGCCGCGGCAAGCGGCCTGGATTATGCTTCGCGGCTCCGGTACCGAGCCGATGCTCCGTCTCTATGCGGAAACTCCGTCTGCCGCATTTACCCGCGACATCCTCGACCGCGCCGCCGCCTTCGTCCGCTCCCTGTAGCGCAGGGCGCGAGCCCTGTGGTTCTTCCCTTCTCTCTTCTCTCTTCTCTCTTGCCCGGTTTTTTTCTCCGCTCTTCTCCCGCCACTCGCCACTCGTCGGCATCTGACCAGGATGCGCGCCTTTTGCGTCCCGACTCTTCGGGGCTGATCCTGCCTGCCCCGAGCGCAGTCGAGGGGAGCGAGTCCTCGAGTCGAAGGGCCACTTCCCCTGTCAATTTGGCTCGTGCGGCAACCTCCTAGTTGTGCCACAGTTCTCGCGTGCGATGGGGGAGGTTGCCATGGACGCGGTCAACATCGAAAAGAAGCTCGCTCAGGTCAGCGACTACTGGCAGCCGACCATCGTCGGCGAAGTCAACCAGGACTACATCAAAGTGGTGAAGTTCCGCGGCGAGTTCCTCTGGCACCATCACGAGCACGAGGACGAAATGTTTCTCGTCGTCAAAGGCACCATGCGCATGCGGTTCCGCGAGCGCGACGTCCTGGTCGGCCCCGGCGAATTCATCATCGTCCCCAAGGGCGTCGAGCACATGCCCGTCGCGGAAAACGAAGTCCACGTTGTGCTCATCGAACCGCGCACGACGCTCAACACCGGAAACGTGCGCAACAAGCGCACCCGCGAGACTCTGGCCCGGCTCTGATCCTCCCAAACGAAGTCAGAGCGTCCGGGCCAAATGTTATCTATACTTCTATCGGGTCGGACAGAAGCATCCGGCCAGACGGCTGCGCGGCAGCAAACCGGACTCCAGTGAGACGACGCCTCTACACTCTCGACGTTTTCACCAGCAAAGCCTACGCCGGCAATCCGCTCGCTGTGGTCGCCGACGGCGACGGAATTTCCTCCGAGCGCATGCAGGCCATCGCCCGGGAAATGAATCTCTCCGAGACCGTGTTCATCCAGCGGCCCTCGCACAGCGCAGCGCTTGCCCGCCTGCGTATCTTCACCACCACACAGGAATTGCCCCTCGCCGGCCATCCCGTCATCGGCACGTGGTTCCTGCTGGCCATGCTCGGTGTGGTGCCGCACAACGAGGGCACCGTGCGCGTCACCCAGGAAGTGGGCGCAGGGCTGCTCCCCGTGGACGTGCACTTTGAATATGGAAAGCCTGCCCGTGTCACTATGACGCAGAAGCCCGCCCGCTTTTTCCCCGCGCGCGTGCCCACAAAAGCACTGACCGAAGCCCTCGGCCTGCGCGTCTCCGACCTGCACCCGAAACTCCCGCTCGAATACGCGTCCACCGGAATTTTCAATCTGATGGTCCCGCTGCGGAATCGCGCCGCGCTCAAACGCATCCGCCTGGATATCCACGCTCTCGCCCATCTGATCGCCGAACACGGCACGCTCGCGTACTGTTTCGCCGCGGGTCGTCGCGGCGAAGTCTTTGCCCGCGGAATGGTGCCCTGGTCTCTCTATGAGGATCCCGCGACGGGCTCCGCCGCCGGCTCGCTGGCCGCCTATCTCGTGCAGCAGGGCAAACTGCAGCTCGGCGAAACTCTCGAAATTCATCAGGGAGTGGAAATGGGCCGGCCCAGCGAAATTCAGGTAGTCGTCGAGCGCATGGGAACGAAACTCGTGCCGCGCGTCAGCGGCACGGCCGTGCTCGTCCTCGAAGGCCACATCGACGTCTAGCGCCCCGCTCGCTCACTCCTCTTTCTTCTCACCCTCTCCCTCTTTCTTCTCTCTCTCTTCCTTCTCTCCTGCCTTTTCTCCGTTCACCACTCGCCACTCGCCACTCGCCACTGCATCCAACACGCCGTTCACAAACGCGGGAGCGGCATCGTCCGAAAATTTCTTCGCCAATTCCACCGCCTCGTCCAGCACCACGCGTGCCGGCGCCGTCGCAAACTTCAATTCAAACGCGGCCAGCCGCAGGATGTTCCGGTCGATTGCGCTCATGCGGTCCAGCCGCCAATTCGTGGCGTGTCGCTCCACCAGTGCATCGAGCTGCGGCGCGGCCGCCACCGTCCCCGTGAACAGCCGGTGTGCGAACTCGCGCGTCTGCGCGGCGGCCTTCGCCCCCTGCCAGAACGCCTTCTCCGCTTTTTCCGGGGATTCTCCGCCGGCTTCCCACTGGTAGAGGAGCTGCAACGCCAGTTCGCGCGCCTTGCGACGCAGCGTCATCGCGAGCGCCGCGATTTTCCGCGCGTTCCAGCCGAGGACGGCGCCAGCTTTCGCGCCAGATCGGCCGTTTCGAACGCCGCCAGCGCCGCTTCCGCACCCTTGTTCCCGCCCTTCAAGCCCGCTCGCTCAATGGCCTGTTCCAGCGTGTCGCAGGTCAGCACGCAGAACACCATCGGCACTCCCGTATCCATCTGCGCCAGCATGATCCCGCGCGCGCTCTCCGAGCACACATAGTCGTAATGCGCCGTCTCTCCGCGCAGGATGCACCCGATGCAAACGATGGCATTCACCCGCCCCGTCCGCGCCAGCTCCTTTGCCGCCAGCGGTATCTCGAACGACCCCGGCACCTGCACCACTTCCAGCGCCGAATCCGCCGCGCCCGCTGCTTGGAACGTATCGAGCGCGGCCGCCAGCAGCCGGTCCGTGATGAAGTTATTGAACCGCGAGACCACGAGCCCGAACCGCAGCCCCTCCGCGCGAAGACCGCCCCGCGTCCCTGTGCCGGCCCGCATCTTCCCTCAGGCCCCGCCGCGCTCGAGCGCTGGACGCGCCTGGCTCCGCGCCCGCTGCTGGAAATGCCGCCGCGCTAGCCGCCCCATCGCTCGCGTGCTCGCGTAATTCCAAGCCGCTCCGATTCCCACCGACACCATCGGCACCGCGTACTTCAACAGCGACCGGCTCACCAGCCTCGCGCCCACGCGTTCACCCAGCAATCTCCAGGGTGCGAACATCTCGCGCCTCACGTGGCGCTCCACCATCCGCCGCGTCGCCCGCGCGCCCAGCCGCATCCCCAGTCGTCCCGCCTGGTCCGCCAGCGAGCCGCCCAGCGCGAACGTGAACACCGTCAGCACGTCCTCGGGATCGTCTGCATCGAGTTCCACGCCGTAGAGCCGCGCCAAGCCCGCAACCATCTGCAATTGGAAGCGCACCAGCAGCACCAGCTCCGCTCCCAGCGCCGCCAATCCCAGCAAAATGTTGCCCGGAATTCCCACTCCGCCCTCTCCCGCTGTCACCAGGCCCGCCAGTTCGTCGGCCGAGATTGCCGCACCCGTCACGCTTCCCAGCAGCAGCGCGTTTTTCGCCGCCACGTGGATCAGCCGGTCGGCAATCGACTCCGCATCTTCTCCCGGATATTTTTCCTTCAAGTATTCCCGCGTGGCGCGCGCGTAGTAGGTGCGAAACGTCGAACGCGCGAACTCATAGAACCATTTACCGCTCTTCAATCCCGCCCAGCCGCCCACCCCGGCGAGCGCGTCTTTGGCCCATTCGAGCTCTTTGCGCACCCCGGCGGTCTCGTCCCGCGCTTCCTCGAATTCTCTCCCTCGCGTCATCTGGTCATGTTCCCCGCGCCCGCCCGGAATTGCAACCCTTCACCGTGTTTCGTTTTTCGATTTTCTATTTTCCAATAAAAACAGGCGCTCGCTTCTCCAGAAACGCCTTCGTTCCCTCGCGCATATCGTCCGTCGAAGCGCACAGGCCAAAGAGCGTCGCTTCCAGATACAGCCCCGCTTCCTGCGGCATCTCGGCGCCACGTTCAATGGCTTCCATCGAATACCGGACGGCCAGCGGCGCCATTGCGATGATCTTCTTCGCGATGGCCTCGCACGTCGCAATCAGCTCGCCAGGCTCGGTCACGCGGTTCACCAGCCCAATCCGCAGCGCCTCCTCCGCCGAGATCATTTCTCCCGTCAAAATCATCTCGTGGGCCAGCCCTTTCCCCACCAGCCGCGCGAGCCGCTGCGATCCTCCATAGCCCGGCATGATCCCCAGCTTCACTTCCGGCTGGCCGATGCGCGCCGTTTTGCTGGCCACGCGCATCGAGCAGGCCAGCGCCAGCTCGCACCCGCCGCCCAGCGCGAAGCCGTTGATCGCGGCAATCGAGGGCTTTCCCATCGTCTCGAAATTCCGGATCACCCCCTGGCCGAATAGCGACGTCGCCTGCCCGCTCACCGGATTCATCCGCGACAGCTCGCCGATGTCCGCGCCCGCCACGAACGCCTTGTCCCCCGCGCCCGTCACGATCAGTACACGCACTGCCGCGTCGTCGCGCGCCGCTTCGAGCGCCTGCTCGAGCTCTGCGAGCGTGGCGTGGTTCAACGCATTCAGCACTTTGGGCCGGTTGAAGGTGATGTAGGCAATCGCGTCGCGCACTTCGTACAGAATGTTCTCGTATGCCATGGCTGCCTCCGTCCAGCGCTTCTGCGTTTCCCGATTTTCGTTTTTCCTTCTTCAGTTTTCGAGTTTCAAGTTTCGAGTTTCGCTTATTCCTAGCTCAGTCTTACCGGTTTGGGGTTCTTCGGGTCGCTATAATCATAGAATCCGCGGCCCGATTTCCTCCCGTTCCATCCGGCCATCACCATGCGCTTCAGCAGCGCCGGCGGGGCAAAACGCTTCTCCTTGAACTCGTCAAACATGATGTTCGCGATGTAGTAGGTCGTATCATTGCCCACAAAATCGAGCAGCGTCAGCGGCCCCATGGGATGCCCGGCGCCGAGCTTCATCGAATTGTCGATGTCTTCGATCGAGCCCACGCCTTCCTCCAGCGCGCGAATGGCGTCGAGCAGGAACGGCACCAGCAGCCGGTTGACGATGAATCCCGGACGGTCCGTCGTCCGCACCGCCGTTTTTCCCAGCCGCCCTGCGAATGCGTGCGCCTCCTCGTACGCGCCATCCTCCGTGGCGATCGTCCGGATCACTTCCACCAGCTTCATCACCGGCACGGGATTGAAGAAGTGCATGCCCACAAACCGCCCGGGCCGCGACGTCCCAATCGCCATTTCCGTGATCGAAAGCGACGAGGTATTGCTCGCGAAGATCGTGTGCTTGCCGCACAGCGGCTCCAGCGCCTTCCAGAACTCGCGCTTCGCCGCTAGTTGCTCGATGATGGCTTCGATCACGATGTCGGCGCCCGCAAGGTCTTCGATCTTCGTCGTTCCTTTCAGCTTCGCGCGCGCCGCATCGCGGTCGGCCACGCTCAGCGTTCCCTTCTCCACCAGCCGGTCGAGGTTCTTCTCGATGCCCTTCAGCCCTTTGGCCACCAGCTCGTCGTTCACTTCGCGCACCACGGTCGGGAATCCCGCCTGCGCGCACACCTGCGCGATGCCGGAACCCATCAGGCCGCAGCCCGCCACTCCCACTTTTTCAATTGCCATCGCTTTTTCTCCTGAAAAATTCCAGCGGCCTCAGGGACACTCCACCACGGCGCTGCCGTCG
>DASPSB010000040.1:0-20519 GCA_035624135.1 Candidatus Acidiferrales bacterium
AGCGGCAACGGCCCGCGCCGCAAGAGATACCTCCCTGCCGGCTACGGCCCTTCGCTTGGCTCCCAGGGCTCAATCCAATAATCGAGCGATATCCAGAGGCTATAGGAAGGGCGCAAGAAGCCCAGCGTCAAAGCGATTGAGCTTACGAACCATACTGCCATTTTTCCGTTCTCGGAGAGGAATCCTTTATCGGGAAGCAGAAAGAAAACGATCAGCGAGACCACCACGATCACCGCCATGGAGAGGAGGTAAGTCACGACCATGCCACCGACAAAATAGCCTTGTTCGCGAAAATACTTCAGGCCGCAATTGGGGCAGTTTGGCAGTACCTTGTTTGGCCAACCTTTGAACAGGGCTCCTTCATGGCAGCGCGGGCACCGGCAGCGCCACGCGGAGAGCAGCATCTCGCGGAGTGGGGGTCTCAAAGAAGGCACTGTATCGCGTCAGCGGAAAGCCTTGCGGAAGAAGGCAACCATCTCGCCAAACGCGTGGTCGGTGGCCTCGGGGTCGTAGCGCGGGCCTTCGTCGCGCATGAAGGCGTGCTGCGCCTTGTAGAGCAGGGTGCGGTGCTTCACCTTGGCCTGGCGCAGTCCATCATGGATTTTCTTGCGTCCTTCTTCGGGTACGTGGGGGTCTTCCGTGCCGAAGACCAGCAGCAGCTCTCCAAGAATGGCCCCAGCCTGCGCCAACGACTCAGCATCCGCTTCCTTCCCGAGCTTTCCGTCGTGAATGCCCGTGCCGTAGAAGCACACCGTCGCACGGACCTCGGGCTGGAACGCAGCGCGAAAGGCCAGATGTCCGCCGATGCAAAATCCCATGGCTCCGATTTTCCCCGGCGCCACGCCCGGGTGCTTGCCCAGCCAGTCGAGACCGGTGCGGCAATTCGCGTCGAATTGCAGGACGCTCGTTTTCGCGGCATCGTCCAGTCCGCGCTTGCGCCCCGCATCGTCGAAGGGAATGACCGTGCCGGGCGGCTCGATCCGGCAATAAATCTCCGGCGCACCGACTACGAAACCGTAGCCCGCCAGGCGCACACAGGTGCGGAGCATGGGGGGCGTGAGTTGAAATATGTCCGAGTAACACCATAGGCCTGGGTACTGCCGCTTCTCTGCGGGCGCGGCACAAAACACCCGCATCACCCCGCCCGCGTTCGGCACATCCACGTGTTGCGTGGTAACAATCATGGCGGCTTTCTTCCCCAGACCGGGCAATCAGGACAAAAGAACGATACCGCAGCCCGCCGCCGGGGACAACGCTGGAACCACAACGCCCGGCGAGATTCTATGGCATGCTTGCGGGCTGCGCCGCGTCAGGAAGCAGAAGCCCGCCAGTGAGGAAGAAGACCGCAGTGGCAGCAACACAGTAAACGCCCAGAAATGGTCCGAGGAAAAACAGCATCAGCCCGGCGTTAAAGATCGGGATGAGCGAACAGAGCAAGATTAATTGCTTGGCGCGCGACGAACCGAGGGCCGCCGCCGCGATCGCACTCAGCACGATGAACTCGACTGAAAACGCCAGCCACAGGACTTTATAGGCGGCCACCAGCACGGGCCGCGCATTCGTCCCGGCGATTTCTGCGCTCACCGCCCGGAAACCCGCTCCATGCAGCATGGCGGTTCCGAACGAAAGCAGGCATCCCACGATCACCAGCCATCGTGCCGTCTTCACGCTTCCTCCCCTTCACCGGGGGATCCTCCCGGGCTTTCGATTCTCCGTCCTCGCTCATCTCTTCCTGTGCTTTCCAGTCCCCTCATGCCTTCGCGTGTGCTCCGGCCCCCTCGCGAATCAGCCGGCTGAGAATCTCTTTGTCCAGGTCGGCCAGATTCTTGAATCGCACACAGGACTTCCCGATCTTCGCCTTGGAAAGCGCTTTCTTATACCTCTCGGGCACATAGCCCTTGTCGTCCTGTGCACAGATGTAGAGCGAAATATAGTTGGCGTTGCTGGCCACGCCGATGCGGCACCCATCCCCTTCCCTTCCGCTCGCATATTTGTAGTGCCATGGTCCGTAGCCGAGCATGCCGGAATAAATGAACGGCTCAAGGTTCGGGGCCGTCTTACGGATCAGAGCGTCGAGCGCCGCTAACTCCGACTTCCGTGGTTCCTTGAGCCTTGCCAGGTATTCTGCTGGAGTGGCCACCTTGAGTTGCCCTTTCATCTCGTTCTCCCCTTTCGAAGCATCGTGTGCGGTGCATTCTCGCCTGAATTGGCGGACTGCGCCACTGCCGGGGGGCCAGTGCCTAGCAGACCAGACTGGCGGCCCGCCCGCGTCTCCTGTAGAGTGGCGCTCATGGACGCGCCCAAGACTTTTTCCATTGGTCTGGTCCAAATGGCGTGCGCGCTCGAGGCGGATCGCAACCTGGCAACGGCGGCCGCTAGGGTAGAAGAGGCCGCCGCTCGAGGCGCCCAGGTGATTTGCCTGCCCGAGCTTTTCCGCTCGCAGTATTTCTGCCAGAAAGAGGATCCGGATCTCTTCAACCTCGCGGAGCCAATTCCAGGGCCGAGCACTGAAGCGCTCACGGCGGTTGCCCGGCGTCTCCAGGTGGTCCTCATTGCTCCCGTGTTCGAGCGGCGCGCCCCGGGGATCTACCACAACAGTGCCGTGGTGATTGACGCGAACGGCGAGATCGCCGGCCTCTACCGCAAGATGCACATTCCCGACGATCCGCTCTATTACGAAAAATTCTACTTTACGCCGGGCGATCTCGGGTTCCGCGCTTTCGACACCCGCTTTGGCCGTATCGCCGTGCTCATCTGCTGGGACCAGTGGTATCCGGAAGGAGCACGTCTTGCGGCGCTCTCCGGCGCGGTCGTTCTCTTCTATCCAACCGCCATCGGCTGGCACCCGAAGGAAAAAGAACTCTCTGGGGTGGAGCAGCGCGAAGCCTGGCGGACGATCCAGCGTTCGCACGCCATCGCCAACGGGATTTACGTCGGCGCGGTCAACCGAGTGGGCCACGAAGCCCCCGCCGGAGGGGCCGGTCTCCAATTTTGGGGCTCTTCGTTCATTGCCGATCCCTTTGGCGTCGAGCTGGCAAGCGGGTCCACGGACAAGGAGGAAATCCTAGTCGCTCGCGCGGATCTATCCCGCCTAGAGGACGTACGGCGCAATTGGCCCTTTCTACGCGACCGGCGCGTGGACGCTTACGCTGGGATCACCCACCGCTACCTGGACCGCGCCGTCTGGCCGGCAAAATCGTGACGCGCACGCGCTCGCCTCACATACCAGACAGTCAACCTGCCGGCCGCGCCTCAACCGTTCGCATGCCTGCCGAGTGGGAACCTCACGCCGCCACTTGGCTCGGCTGGCCTCACAACCCCACGGACTGGCCAGGAAAACTTCCCGTCATCCAATGGGTGTATGCCGAAATCTGCCGCAAGCTTGCACCCGGCGAAAAGTTGCACATCCTGGTGAATTCTGCACGCCATAAAGCCGCGGCGCGGCGGGTGCTGGCTGCCGCGGGCGTTCCCGGCGAGGGCGTGCGCTTTTTCCACTTCCCCACGAACCGTGGATGGACGCGCGACACCGGCCCTATCTTCGTGCGATGCACCCCAAACGACGGCCGGCCTGATAGCGGCCTCGCCATCGTGGGCTTCCGGTTCAACGCCTGGGCAAAATATTCCGACTGGCGCCGCGACGCTCAGATAGCCGTGCGAGCTGCGCGGGCGCTCCGCGTGCCCATTCAACCCGCGGCGGTCGGTGGCCGCGGATTCGTTCTGGAAGGCGGCAGCATCGATGTAAATGGACGCGGCACGCTGCTCACCACGGAGGAGTGCCTTCTGGATTCCAAAGTCCAAGTCCGCAATCCAGGACTGACCCGCGCGGAGATCGAAGCGGCACTTCGCCATTTTCTTGGTGTCAGGAATATCTTGTGGCTCGGCCGTGGAATTGCCGGCGACGACACGCACGGACACGTGGACGATTTCTGCCGCTTCGTCAATCCGCGAACGGTAGTGCTCGCGCGCGAGACAGACCACCGGGATCCAAATCACCGCGTGCTCGAAGAAAACCGTGAACGGCTGGAAGGCATGCGCCTCGAGAGCGGCGGCCGGCTGGAGGTCGTCCGCCTGCCCATGCCCGCGCCAGTCTATTTCGACCGGCTCCGGTTGCCCGCGAGCTACGCCAATTTCTATATCGGCAATGCCGCTGTGCTGGTGCCTACGTTCAATGACCCGAAGGACCGCATCGCGCTGGGCACTCTCACAGACGTGTTTCCCGACCGCACCGTCGTCGGCATCCATGCCGTGGATCTGGTGCTCGGCCTCGGCACTCTCCACTGTCTTACCCAGCAGCAGCCGGCCGATTGAGCGGGGTAGAAGGGCACACAGCAGCTCACTTGCAAGGGCCGCATCACGATGCGCGCGTCATCTTGACAAAGCGCGCATGGTTGGCTAGCGTGCCGAAGATACACGCGGGTGCCTCTCCGCGGAAACGAGTGATCTTTGCACCCACCCATCATCACGCTGACAACCGATTACGGTACAAATGACCATCTGGTAGGCGCGATGAAAGGGGTCATGCTGAAAATCCTTCCGGATATCCAGATCGTGGATATCTGCCATCACGTGCTCGCCAGCGACATTCTGGACGGCGCGCTTACCATCGGGATGGCATATAAGTATTACCCTCACAAAACCATTCACGTCGTGGTCGTAGACCCGGGCGTGGGAACGGGGCGGCGCCCCATTCTAGTGACGGGCGATCAGCACTTTTTTGTGGCTCCGGACAACGGCGTCCTCTCGATGGTTTACGACACCCAGGAAAGCTTTACCGTACGCCATATCACCTCTGAGCATTATTTCCTGCGCCCGATAAGCAACACTTTCCACGGCCGCGACCTGTTTGCTCCCGTGGCTGCATGGCTGGCCAAAAATCAGCAGCCCATGAGCTTTGGTGAGGAAATCAACGACCCCGTGCGCTTCACGCTGCCGAAGCCCCGCAGCGGCGACGGAAAAGTGAAGGGCGTGATTCTGAAAGTGGATAATTTCGGAAACCTGATCACCAACATCTCGCCGGAAATGATCCCGCAGGTTTTCATTCCCGACGGGAAATACCGCATCACCGTGGGCGGGAAGGAAGTGCCGAAAGTGATGAACACCTACGGCGATGGCGGGCCGGGCGAGCCGTTCGGCATCCTGGGCTCTGCGGGGCTGCTCGAAATCAGCGTCAATCGCGGCAGCGCGGCCCGAACCCTGGGCGCGCAACGCGGCGTCGAAGTTGTCATCGAACTTCTGTAGCTGCTCACTTTAGGGCACGACTCTGGCTGCCGGGCTTCCCCTCCTCAACCAGCTCTGAATCACCTGGCTTCGCCCGCCGTTCCGGCCCTCAACCTCTGAATCTTGACCCTGGCCACCCGCCGCCGCTCCACTTCCATTACGGTAAATCGAAAACCCGCCTCCTCGAACGACTCCCCTCCCTTCGGAATGAAGCCCAGCCGCGCCATGACGAAGCCGCCGAGAGTCTCGTAGGCCGGGTCCTCAGGAAGTTCGATGGACAACTGCGTCTCCATGTCCCGCATCTTCAGCGAGCCGTCGACCACCATGGCTCCATCCGGCAGCGTCAATGGCCGCTCGACGACATCAAACTCGTCGTAAATCTCCCCGACGATCTGTTCCAGCAAATCCTCGAGCGTCACCAGCCCCAATATCGTCCCGAATTCATCCACAACCATCGCGACACCCGTATGCTTCGACCGCAGTTCGCTGAGCAGTTCTCCGGCAGGTTTTGTTTCCGGCACGATAAGGATCGGCCGCACCTCGCCCCTCAGATGAAACTCTGGAGCCGGCGCGCCTTCCTCCTCCCGCCGCTGGCGGTCGAGCAGCACCCACAAAATGTCCTTCACATGGACGAAGCCGATGGGATGATCCAGGGTTCCCTCGTACACGGGAAGCCGCGAGCGCTGCGTGACCGCCAGCATGCGCAGCACTTCATCCAGGGTGGCTTCCGCAGGCAGTGCATGCACGTCTCGCCGTGGCACCATAATTTCGCGCACCTGCACCTGGCCCAGCTCGATAGCCCTCTGGATGAATTTTTCTTCTCCCGGCTCAAACAGTCCGTGCTCGCCCGCCTGCTGCACCAGGATTTGCAGCTCCTCCGGCGAATGCACCGGAGCATGCGCGGCCACCGAGGAGGCTCCCATGGCGCGGTTGATGAGCCGCGCCGATCCCTCGAGCACGCTAATGGCCGGCCGGAATGACCGCAGAAACAGGCTGAAGGGACGCGCCACCAGCAGCGCCACCCGCTCGGAGCGCTGCAAGCTGATGGTCTTGGGAACCAGTTCGCCCAGCACGACGTGGAGAAACGTCAGGCTGACAAATGCGACTACCAGCGAAAAGCCGTGGATCAGAATCAGTTCGCCGGGCCCCGCCAATCCCCCGAGCATATCCTCGAGCAGGTTGGCGATCGTTACTTCGCCCAAAAATCCGAGCGACAGGCTGGTAAGCGTAACTCCTACCTGAACGCCGGAAACGACGCGCGAAATTTCCGCGAGCAGCGCCTGCACGACGCGCGCGCGCGCATCTCCGGATTCCACCAGTTGGCGGATCCGCGACGGCCGCACCGCTACCAGCGAAAACTCCGTCGCGGCGAAAAACGCGTTGCACGCCACAAGCACCAGGACAACGAGTAATCGCAAAGCGCTCAAGCGAAGCTCCGCCCGTCCTCGCGCAGAGTTTAACAGGTAGCCCGCGCACCACGAATGACCGGGCCGTGCTCAGCCCGGGCTGGCCTCCGCTAGGGCAAATTGGAGCGCTAAGATGGATGTGGAAAAGGAGACTGCCATGGAACCGTTCCGCTTTCATCTCTTCATCTGCACCCAGCAAAAGCCGGAAGGAGTCGCCTCCTGCCCTGCGGGCGGGTCGGTCGCTGTTCTCGAGGGGCTCGATCGCGAGATTCAGGCGCGCGGCCTCGACGGCGATGTGCAGCTCACCACCTGCGGCTGCATGGGACTCTGCGACGAAGGTCCCGTGATGGCCGTTTATCCGGGTGGGGTGTGGTACCGGCGTGTGCAACCCTCCGATGTGCGCGAAATCGTCGATGCGCACCTGCGTGATGGTCAGCCCGTCGGGCGTCTCGTCTGGGACGACCCCTCCGCGATGAAGGCCATGTCGGTCGAGCACCGGCAAAAGTTCCGCGAGGCGATGGCTGCCCGGGACAAAGCGGGAGTGCTGCCCGATCACCTGGACCAGATGATCCGCGGCTACTGGCCGAGCCGTTGCCTTCTTACCGCGCTTGAACTCGATATCTTTACCGCCATCGGGGACGGCGCCGATGCGGAGCAAATCGGGACGAGGATTCACGCGAATGCCCGCGCTGTGGGCATGCTTCTCAATGCGCTCGTGGCTCTCGGGCTGCTCACCAAGAGCGGCATCGAGTACAGGAACACGTCCGAGTCGGCGCGCTTCTTTGTTCAGGGCTCCAAGGACAACCACCGCAACGGTCTCTTGCACGTGGCTCACATCTGGCATCGCTGGAGCACGCTCACCGAGGCGGTTCGCAGCGGCACCCGCGTTCCCGTCGATCGCGACAGGACGCCCGATCGGACACGCGACTTCATTGCCGCCATGCAGCGCAACGCCAAGGATCGCGCCCCGCTTGTGGTGAAAGCCCTGGGCACAGCCGGTGTTCGCCGCATCCTCGATCTCGGAGGCGGCTCGGGCGCCTACTCCATCGCCTTCGCAAAGGCTTCTCCCGACGTGCAGTGCGAGATCCTTGATGTCCCGGAAGTTGTGCCACTGACTTCCGAGTACGTCGCGAAGGCTGGCGCGTCAACGCAAGTGAGCCTCCGCGCAGGAGACATGCTCAGCGACGATTTGGGCTCCGGCTACGACCTAATCCTGCTGAACGCAATCTGCCACATGTTTTCCGAGGAGCAGAACTGCGGCCTCTTCCGCCGTATCCGTCAGGCCCTCGCGCCCAGCGGCCGGCTCGCCGTGCATGACTTCATCCTGAATCCGAATAAGACCGCGCCGCTGCATGCGGCACTGTTCTCGCTGAACATGCTTGTCGGCACGGAGGGCGGCGCCAGCTACAGCGAAGTCGAATACACGGACTGGATGAAGGCTTCGGGACTTGCCGAGGTATCCCGCATCAACCTGCCTGGGCCTACCGCCCTGATTGTGGGGATCGTGAAATAGAGCCGCCCGTCATTCCACCGAGTCGACGGCCCTGAGAGATGTTCGCATCCGAATTCGCTCGCAGGGCAGCCCGAAGGCCTTCGCGTGCGAGAGGCGGCGGCCCTTGGGCGCCTTTCGCCTTATTCGGAAAGCGGCCCGCGACTCTGCTCATTTCCGAAATATGTTCTCGTGTCATCGCAACAACTCTCGGCATTGCGCCCCATCTCCCGCTGGGCTACAGTCCCCGTCCGGCAAATTCGTGCGCAAAGCCTTACGAATTCTTCACGTCGCCGTCGCAACTGCTATCCTGCTGGCAGCCTTCGCTGGGCTAGCCGGATGGTGGATGCTCCACCGCGCTCTCCCCCAGCTCGATGGCACCATCGCGTTGCCCGGTCTACATGCAGCGGTCGAAGTCGAACGCGATTCCTGGGGCGTCCCTCACATTCGCGCGCAGTCACTCGATGACCTGCTGCTGGCGCAGGGCTACGTGACCGCGCAGGATCGCCTGTGGCAGATGGACCTGCTCCGCCGTGCCGCTGCGGGTGATCTCTCAGAAATCTTTGGGGAAGCCGCACTGGATCACGACGTCGAGAACCGCACCCTGGGATTTACTCCGGCTGCCGACGCTGCACTTGCCGCTATGCCTGCGGACCGCCGCGCGATGCTCGAGTCCTATGCCCGCGGCGTCAACGCGTACATCCAAGCGCGCTCTGGCCGGCTGCCCGCGGAGTTTGTCGTGCTTCGCTACGAGCCGCGTCCCTGGCTGGCGCGCGACACGTTGCTGATTGCCGCAAATCTCTACAAGGAACTCACCGGGTTCTGGAAGGACGAAATCGTGCGCGGCGAGGTAACTCGAGCGGTCGGCCCCGAACTGGCCAACGATCTTTACGCCGCTACGGCCGATTCACGCTGGGACCATCCGCTGGTCGGCCTCGCGCCAGCGGCAAGCCTTGCGCCACGCGCGGCTTCTCGCGGCGGTGATGGCGCCGGCGCACAGCGGGCACTCACGGGCCGAAGCCTAGCCGCGCGGCTTCCCGTCGCTCCGCCCAGCCCGTGGCCGGCCGGGACCGATTCGCTGCCCTCGTTCGACGAAGGCATTCGCGCTGCTGGCGGCAGCAACAACTGGGTGGTCTCGGGAAGCCGTACGCGCTCCGGGCGTCCCATGCTGGAAAACGATACACACCTCGGCTGGAGCGCTCCTTCCGTGTGGTATCTGGTCCATCTCACCGCTCCCGGCTGGAACGTGAAAGGATTCGCGCTGCCCGGTGGGCCGCTGGTGGTCATCGGACATAACGAACACATCGCCTGGGGATTCACCAATAATTTCGCCGACGTCCTGGATGTTTACGCCGAATCCTTCCATCCGCAGAATCCGCTGGAATACCGCGTGAACGGCGCATGGCGGCGCGCCACCGTGCGACGAGAAGTCATCCACGTGCGCGGCTCTGCGGATCACATCGTTGACGTGGTCGTCACGCGCCACGGGCCGGTAATCGAGCGCGCCGGTCTCACCGGCTACGCCATCCGCTGGACAGCCACGGAGCCCGGCGGGCTGGATGCCAACTACTGCCTCCTGGGCGCCGCGAAAAATTGGGATGAATTCCGAGCCGTTCTGCACGAGACGCCCGGCCCGGCGCAGAATGCCGTCTACGCCGACGTGGACGGCCATATCGGCTACATCGTCTCCGCCCGGGTGCCCACTCGACGGCAGCCCACGGGCGGCGTCCCCGTTCCCGGCGACAACGATGACCATGAATGGACCGGATATATTCCTCGCGAAGAGCTTCCGCAGCTCTCCGATCCGGCCGACGGCCTGATCGCCACTGCGAATGCCCGGGTCACCGGCCCTGCCTACAAATGGCATCTCACCGATATGTGGATGGCGCCCTATCGCACCGCACGCATCTACGAGCTGCTGGGCAACCACAAGGATCTGCGGGCCGAGGATTTCATCCAAGTTTCCACGGACATATACAGCATTCCCCACGTCGTCATCGCGCAAAAACTGGCGGAGGCTGCGCGACACGTGAAGGCGGCCGATCCCCGCACCGCGCAACTCCTCGATTCCGTGGCGCGATGGGACGGCCGCGCGACCATCGATTCGAAGTCGATCACATTTCTGGAATTCACGCGCCGGGCGTTGCTCTACAATCTGCTCCGCCCGCATCTCGGCGAAAACGTGGACAAATACCGCGAATGGATGCGGGGAGTCGTATTTCTGGAATGGGCCCTGAACGAGCGCCCCGCTCGATGGCTGCCTCCGGCGTTCCATGATTACGACGAACTGCTCATTTCCAGCGCGGACCTCGCCGTCCGGCAGATGGAAAGAGTCTTTGGCCCCAAGGATGAGCGTCGCGATTGGGGCGAGGTCAATCTTCTTCGCATGTATCATCCCCTGGGTCGCGAAGGCCTGCTGCGCCGCGCGCTCAGCATCGGTCCGATACCGATTTCTGGGAGCATTTACTCGGTCAAACAGATTGCCCGCACCTTCGGCCCGTCTATGCGCTTCGTCGCCGATCTCTCCGATCTCGACAATTCGCTGATGAACGTTACCCTGGGCGAGTCGGGCCAGTTCCTCAGCCCCAATTACAAAGATCAGTTCGAGGCGTGGTTCCAGGGCTACGGCATTCCAAGCAAATTCAGTGATGCCGCCGAAAAGCCGCTCGCCGTTCACCACCTCCGACTGCTGCCCGCATCCTCCCCGTAGCACACCTGCGGCTCATGCCTGAACTCCCCGAAGTCGAAGCTGTCCGCCGCACACTCGAACCGCTCGTTACCGGCAAACGCATCCAGCGCGTCCGCGTCGTCCATCCAATCGCCATCCGGCCGCAGACACCTGCCGGCTTCGCGCGCGCCCTCCAAGGCCGGACCGTCCGCAGCGTGCAACGCCGAGCAAAGTACCTGCTCCTTGAACTGGATCGCGGCTGGCTCGTGATCCATTTCCGGCTCGACGGCCAGCTCTTCCTGCTCCCACGCGGCTCGCGCGCTCCCCATTGTTGCGTCTGGCTAGCTCACGGAGGCCGGCGCGCCGCCAGGCTCGGCTTCGTGGATCGGCGGCACTTCGGCCGCATACACTACGCGGAGGACCTGGCGAAAATCGCCGGGATTCGTCGTGCCGGCCTCGAGCCGCTGTCACCAGGCTTCGCTCCCGACGTGCTCGCCGCTCTTCTCCGCTCCTCTCGTCGTCCGCTCAAAGTTCTCCTCATGGATCAGTCGCGCATCGGCGGCCTCGGCAACATCTACTCGAACGAAGCGCTGTGGCGTGCGCGCCTCTCCCCGCTTCGCCGCTCGAATCGCGTCACGCCCGCGGAAACTCGGGCGCTGCACAAAGCGATTGTTGGCGTTCTCCGGGCTGCGCTAAAATGCTGTCTCGCGCCCCCGCCGGATTTTCGGGATCCGCACTGGTGGTTCGAGGGGCTGGACCGGATTCTGTGCGTATACGGCCGAGAAGGGCGGCCCTGCCGGCGCTGCGGCGCGCAGGCGCCTAGCGGCATCCGGAGAATCGCGCAGTCGGGGCGTTCGACGTTTTTCTGTCCTCGTTGCCAGAAATAGAGCCGCGAGCAGCAGCAAACCGCGAGGAGATTCCGGTGAATGTCCCGCCAGCAAAGAAGGCCCGTATAGCAGACGCCGTCGAACCGGGCGAAAAGCCCGGCCCGCAGGCCGGGATGGATTTCGAGAAATCCCTGGCGCGTCTCGAAGATGTCGTGAAGCGCCTCGAACAGCCCAATCTTCCGCTTACTGACGCCATGAAACTCTTCGAAGAGGGCCTGCACCTCGCTCAGCAGTGCCAAAAGCAACTCCAGGAGGCGGAAGGACGCGTCGAAATCCTGCTCAAGTCCGCTGACGGCAAGCTCGCTGCCGAGCCCTTCCGGCCGAAGGGCGCGGACGAGGACTCCTCGTCGTGACGCAGCCGTCTCCCGCCCGGCACTCGGTGGCCGTCAAGCCAAGCAGCGAGTTCGTTGAAGCGGATCGCGCTGAGATCGATTCTGCCTTGTATACGCTCCTGCCCCCGGAATCGGAGCCGCCCGCGATCATTCATCGTGCCATGCGCTACAGTGTTTTCGCGGGAGGCAAGCGCATCCGGCCGATTCTCTGCCTGGAGTCTGCGCGCGTTTTCTCCGACCCGCCGCGTGGGGTGCTCCCCGTGGCCTGCGCTCTCGAATTCATCCACACCTATTCGCTGATCCACGACGATCTTCCCGCTCTCGACAACGACGACCTGCGGCGCGGACGCCCCACAAACCACAAAGTATTCGGCGAAGCGATGGCTATTCTCGCGGGCGATGGGCTGCTCACCCGCGCCTTTGAAGTTTTGGCGCGCGCCGAACTTTCGGCGGATCGCCGCGCTGATTTGGTTCGTGAAATCGCTACGGCGGCCGGCACGGTGGGGGGAATGGTCGGCGGACAGGTGGCCGACGTAGAAGCAGGAGGCAAGCCCATTGACGCGGCCATGCTCGAATACATTCACCGTTCGAAGACCGCCGCGCTGATCCGCGCTTCTGTCGTTTCCGGCGCGATCGCGGGCGGCGCGGAGAACGAGGACGTCGAGCGCCTGCGCCGCTTTGGCGAAAATATCGGCCTGGCCTTTCAGGTCGTGGACGACATTCTGGACGTCGAAGAATCCTCGGCCACGCTGGGCAAAACAGCAGGAAAAGACGCCTCGCAGAAAAAGGCCACCTATCCCGCGCTATACGGCCTGGAGAAATCGCGGGAAACGGCGCGAAACTTCCTCGAACGCGCCCATGCCGAGCTCGAACCATTTGCCGCGCGCGCCCAGCGCCTCCACGAGCTCGCGGATTACCTAGTCGCCCGCCGCGCCTGATGGGAAAACGCGAAAGTCGATCCCGAGTGCCGAAATTTCGGGACGGGACCAAAATCGAGAAACGCCGGCTGGACAGCTTGCTCGTCGAACGCGGCCTCGCAGAATCCCGCCAGCGCGCCCAGGCTCTCATTCTCGCCGGACGCGTCCGCATCTCCGGCGCCCCGCAAACCAAGGCCGGCAGCCTTGTGCTGATTGACGCTCCGCTCGAACTCGCCGGGGGCGAACCCGCATACGCCAGCCGTGCCGGCGCGAAGCTGGCCGGTGCACTCGATGATTTCGGCATTAATTTGTCCGGCCTCGTCTGTCTCGATGTCGGCTGTTCTACCGGAGGCTTTACTGATTGCCTCCTGCAACGCGGCGCGGTTCGCGTCTATGCTGTGGACGTCACCACCAGCCAACTCGCCTGGAAGCTGCGCCAAGACCCGCGCGTCTTCCCCATCGAAAAAAACGCCCGATTCCTGCTGCCGGCCGACGTCCCCGAACCGGCGCAACTCATTAGCGCCGATCTCTCCTTTATTAGCCTCACCAAGGTTCTCCCTGCTCTCGTTCCCCTTGCCGCTCCTGGGGGCGATTTTCTTCTGCTCGTAAAACCTCAATTCGAACTGGAACGAAGCGCTGTGGGCCGTGGCGGCATCGTCCGCGATTCTGCACTCCACCGGCGAGCCATCGACCGTGTTCGTGCCGCCGCCGAATCCTGTGGCCTTTCTGTGCTCAGCGACCGCCCCAGTCGTCTGCCCGGCGCCGAAGGAAACCTGGAATTCTTCCTCCATGCCCGTAAACCGTCCGTGGGAGCGCGCAGAGCAGCGATAGATTTGCCTGAGGCCCGCTAGAAGCAGGTTTAGTCCCTCTCCACTCGACGAACTCTGGCTCTACGCTGCGTTGACTTGAAGAGGCTTGGCCCCTAGGATGTACCGCAAAATGGCGGACACCCAATCACGCGTTGGCCGGACGATCTCGCACTATCGAGTTGTGGAAAAACTGGGCGGCGGCGGCATGGGGGTGGTTTATAAGGCCGAGGACACTCGGCTGCACCGCATGGTGGCGCTGAAATTCCTGCCCGAAGATTCCGAACGTGACCGCGGCCTGCTCGAGCGTTTCAAGCGCGAGGCCCAGGCAGCCTCCGCGCTGAACCATCCGAATATTTGCACGATTTACGACGTGGGCGAGGAAGACGGCTGGGCATTCATCGCCATGGAATTCCTGGACGGGGCGACGCTGAAGCATTGCATCGGCGGGAAACCCATGCCGGAGCGGCAGGTGCTGGATCTGGGCGCTCAAATTGCCGACGCACTCGATGCGGCGCACGCTCAGGGAATCATCCACCGGGACATCAAACCGGCGAATATTTTCATCACGAGCCGCGGGCAGGCGAAAATTCTCGATTTCGGGCTGGCGAAATTTGCGGGCGAGCAGAAACAGGCGGGACAAGAGCCGGCCAACACGGAGGTCACGGCGGCAGCTATGGGCGCGCCCGCAGACGCGCTGCTTACCAGTCCGGGCACGGCCCTCGGGACGGTGGCCTACATGTCTCCCGAGCAGGCGCTCGGCGAGGCGCTCGACGCCCGGTCGGACCTGTTCAGCTTTGGCGTGGTCCTCTATGAGATGTCCACCGGGCGGCAACCCTTTGCGGGAAGCACGTCGGCGGCTGTCTTCGACGCAATACTGCACAAAACGCCGCCGTCCGCCCTTGGGTTGAATCCCCAGCTGCCGGAGGGTCTCGAACCCATTCTTGCAAAGGCGCTGGAGAAAGACCGGCAGTTGCGGTGCCAGAGCGCCGCGGAGCTGAGAGCGGACTTGAAGCGCCTGCGGCGTGATCTGGATTCGGCCCGCTCGCCGGCGGCGGAATCTGCATCCGGCCACGTGGCCGCCGGGGCGGAGGCTGCCAGTGGTCCGGCGAGCCGGACGGCATCAGCGGCCGCCGTAACGGCTGCGGCTCGTTCGCACCGGTGGATACGATATGCCGCCGCAGCGCTGGTCCTGGGACTGGCGGGTGGAATCGGAGTGGGCTACAGGCTGGGGGTGCCCCAAGAGATTCCCCACTCGGCCTACCACCAGCTCACGTTTCGCCGCGGCTCACTGCTCTCGGCGCGATTCGCACAGGACGGAAAATCGATCATTTACACGGCGGCCTGGGAAGGCTCGCCGCCCGATGTGTTTATTACGCGGCCGGAAAGCCCACAGTCGCGTACGCTCGGATTCTCGGGGGTCGAAGTGCTTTCCATCTCGGGCTCCGGCGAGCTGGCGCTCTCGTTGCACCCACGCGCCGCAGGGACCTATGTGCGGATCGGGACGCTGGCGCAGGTTCCGCTGGATGGGGGAGCGCCGCGCGAGCTGATGGAAGGAGTGCAGTGGGCGGATTGGACGCCGGACGGAACGAACCTGGCGGTTGTGCGCGATCAGGCGGCGCGGAACCGGCTGGAGTATCCACCGGGTAAGGTGCTGTACGAAACGACGGGATGGATCAGCCACCCGCGGTTCTCGCCAAAGGGCGACCAAATCGCTTTTTGCGACCATCCGTTCTCGGGGGACGACGCGGGCACGGTGGCGGTGGTGGATCTTGCCGGAAACCGGAAGACCCTGGTAAACAGTACGCTGACGGTGCAGGGGCTGGCGTGGTCTCCGTCGGGTGAAGAGGTGTGGTACACGGCAAGCGATTGGGGAGTCACGCGCGCCGTCTTCGCCGTCACACTCGCGGGAAAGTCGCGGATGGTGGCGCGAGTGCCGGGCACTCTGACGCTGCAAGACATCGCGCGCGACGGGCGTGTGCTTCTGTCGCGGGACAGCGTTCGGCGGGAGTTGATGGGGTTAATGTCGGGCCAGCCGAAGGAACGAGACCTCTCGTGGCTCGATTACTCGTTTCCCGCGGAGCTCTCGGCGGACGGAAAATCGCTGCTGTTTCTCGAGGCGGGCGAGGGCGGCGGCAAGGAATATACGATCTACCTGCGGCGAGCGGATGGGGATGCTCCGGTAAGACTGGGGGGCGGCCAGGCGGACGCGCTCTCTCCGGACGGAAAATGGGCGATTTCGTCGCCTCTGGCGACGCCCGCGCAACTCGTGCTGCTGCCCACCGGGCCGGGAGAATCGAAACAACTGACTCACGATACGATCCACCACAACCGCGCGTGTTGGATGCCGGACGGCAAGCAGATTTTGTTCTCCGGCAGCGAGCCGGGAAAAGGGACACGCTTCTACGTCCAGGACGTGGACGGGGGCACTCCGCGCGCGTTTTCTCCGGAGGGAATTGACCCGCGGGCCTTTGCGGTGTCCCCCGACGGGCAGACGGTGGCGGGCCTGGGCCAGGACGAAAAGGCCTATCTGTACTCGGTGGCGGGCGGGGAGCCGAGGCTGATTCCCGGACCAGAGCCGGGCGAACAGCCCATCAATTGGAGCGCGGACGGCCGCTCGCTGTACGTCTACAAACCTGGGCAGCTTCCGGCATCGGTCTACGGAGTGGAAGTGGCCAGCGGAAAGCGCACGCAATGGAAACAACTCGCGCCCTCGGATCCCGCAGGCGTCTGGCGCATCGGACCGGTGCTGATGACGCCGGATGCCAGATACTATGTGTATGGCTATCACCGGATCCTCTCGGATTTGTTTCTGGCTGACGGGCTGAAGTAGCCGCTCTTTCGCCCGGGCGCCGAACGAAAGCAAACGAAAGCAGCAGGGCGCAGGGCTTCCGTTTGCAGTAAAATCACACGCCACATATGGCCTCCATTCGCACGGTCGGCATTATTTCCAAGCCGCGCAAAGAAGATCTTTGTGCCATCGTCCCGAAGCTCACCGAGTGGCTCAAGCTGCGCCAACTCGAAGTGCTCTACGATGAGGAAACCGCGAACTGCCTGGGCACGCCGGCCCAGGCCATCTCCCGCCCCGAACTAGGCCGCCGCGCCGATCTTGCCGTCGTCCTCGGCGGCGACGGCACCCTGCTCGCCGCAGCCCGCGCACTCGGCGACCACGATATCCCGGTCCTCGCCATCAACCTCGGCGGCCTCGGCTTTCTCACCAGCTTTCCGCGCGAGCAGCTCTACGATGCCCTAACGCTGGTCCTCGGCGGCGATTACCGCATCAGCGAGCGCGTGCTTCTCGAAGCTACGCTCGAACGCGCGGGTTCCACGATCGCCCGCCATCGCGCTCTGAACGACGTTGTCGTCAACAAATCCGCCATGGCCCGCATTCTCGACCTCGATCTCTACCTCGACGGCAGCTACGCGTGCAGCTACAAAGCCGACGGAATCATTTTCGCAACGCCTACCGGCTCAACTGCCTATTCCCTTTCTGCCGGCGGCCCCATCGTGCATTCCCAGGTCGGCGCATTCGTGGTCACGCCCATCTGCCCGCACGCCCTCTCCAACCGCCCTCTAGTCGTCCCGGATCACACCCGGATCGAGCTGGTAGTCGCCAGCGGCCAGGAAGACGCCTTCCTCACCATTGACGGCCAGGTGGGCGTCCAGCTTCGCGATGCCGACCGTGTGGCCGTCACCAAAGCGCGCAACAAATTGAAGCTGATCCGCCCGTCGGAGAAGGTCTATTTCGAAATCCTGCGCGAAAAATTGAAGTGGGGGGCGCGCTGAACCGGCACCGCCCCTGCCCGCACTGGATTCCGAACGTGTAGGGGCAGCTCACCTCGTGCCCTATCCTGGGGGCACGTCACGCGCCCGATTTCTCGGAGGGAATGGGACATGATTTTTACTCGGCACGCCGCTTATCTGGCCGTCTTCGCGGCCGGGACCCTGCTGCCAATTCTCGGCGGGGCTCAGTCCTTTCATCCGCGCGCCCCGGCCGATCTGGTGATTCATCACGCAAAGGTATTCACCGTTGACCGCTCGCAGCCGGAGGCGGAAGCCATTGCCATCATTGGAGAGCGCATCATTGCGGTCGGAACCGATCCATCAATCGATCCTTTCATTGACTCCCGGACGAGGGTCATCGACGCGCGCGGTGCGTCCGTGCTTCCCGGCTTCAACGACTCTCACGTCCACTTTGTGGCTGGCTCCCTTTCTCTCAACCGGGTGGAGTTGGGTGACGTCACCACGCGCGAGGAGTTTGCCCGGCGTGTGGCCGCCACCGTCAAACGCCTGCAGAAGGGTGAGTGGGTGGTCGGCGGCGGCTGGGATCACGAGAAATTTCCTGGCGCCTCGATGCCCACCCGTGAATGGGTTGACGCCGTCACGCCCGACAACCCCCTCTGGCTCAACCGTTACGACGGCCACATGGGCCTCGCCAATTCGGCCGCTCTGCGCATCGCCGGAATCGATCGCAATACGCCCGACCCGCCCGGCGGCCTCATCCTGCACGATGCCAACGGCAATCCAACGGGTGCGCTGAAAGAGGCAGCCACAGGGTTTGTCCAGCGCCTGATTCCTCCACCGAGCGAAGAACAGCTCACCCGCGCCATTCGCCAGGGACTCGCCGAGGCGCGCCGCTTCGGCGTCACCTCATTTCAGGACATCAGCCACGCCACCGAACTTCGTATCTATCAGAAGCTCCTCGCCACGGGCGAACTCACCGCTCGCATCTACGCCATCACGCCCATCGAGCAATACCAGTCGCAGGTGCAGGCAGGTATCAGCGCCTGTTTCGGCAACGAGTGGATCCGCACCGGTGCGGTCAAAGGCTTCGCCGATGGCTCGCTTGGTTCTACCACCGCGCTTTTCTTCGAGCCTTACAACGACGCGCCCAATACCAAGGGCCTCTTCAACGCCATGATGCTGCCGGAAGGTCGCATGCTCCAGATGGCCCAGCCCGCCGACGCCGCCGGACTTCAAATCGCCATTCACGCCATCGGCGATCGCGCCAATCACGAAATTCTGGCCATGTACGAGGAAATCGCCCGCCGCAACGGCCCAGGTCCCGCCCGCGGCCGCCACTGGCGCATCGAACACGCGCAGCACCTTCGCCCTGATGACTTCGACCTTTTTGCCCGCCTCGGCGTGATCGCTTCCATGCAGCCCTATCACGAAGCCGGTGATGGCGTCTGGGCCGAAAAACGCATCGGCCATGAGCGCGCCCGGACAACGCATGCCTGGCGCAGCCTTCTGGACCACGGCGTCCGGCTCGCCTTCGGCACCGATTGGCCCGTTGTTCCACTTAATCCCATGCTTGGGCTTTACGCCGCAGTGACCCGGGCCACCCTCGACGGCAAAAACCCCAACGGCTGGATTCCCGAAGAAAAAATCTCGCTTGCTGAGGCCATCGAGGCGTACACGCTCGGATCCGCCTACGCCGAATTCACGGACGAGCAGAAGGGTTCCATCACTCCCGGCAAATTCGCCGACATCGTCATCCTCGACTCTGACCTCTTCCATCTGCCGCCAGAGCGCATCAAGGATGCAAAGGTCGCCTGCACGATCGTCGCCGGCACAGTCGTCTATTACTGACCGTAGTGGCGCGCGCACTCTTGCCCGCGCGCCCGTTTCTGTGCTATCCGGGAAGTGTCCTACATGAGGAAACTGGCCATACCTCTGGCTCTGGCTGTAGCGCTCCTGGCACCCGCTTGCCACAAGACCTCTTCTGATGACGAGGCCATTCGCGCTGCCGTCCGCCAGCACCTCGAAAAGAGCGGCACGCTGAATCTCGCCGCCATGGACATTGAATTCCAGCAAATCACGGTGGATCGGGACCACGCGCAGGCTCAGGTCCTCTTTCGCGCCAAGCAGGAAGGCTCCACTATGCAGATGACCTACGCGCTTGAGCGGCGCGAGGGCGCCTGGGCCGTCCTCAAGAGCAACCCTGCCGGCGGCCAGATTGCCCACCCGCCCACGGATGGTTCACAGGCCATGCCGGGCCAAACTTCCGGAACCGAGCTTCCCCACCTTCATCCGCCCGCTGACATGGCGCCCAAGCCCGACAAACCACAGTAGCGTCAGCCTAAAGCTTCATGACCGCGTTTTTCACAGCTATCGCACTTTCAGCACGACCAGCGTCCCATCGTCCAGGGCTGGCGCCCCTGCCGCAAAACGCTCAGCCTCCTCAAAAATCATTGTCGCCAACGCCTCTGCGCTCAACCGGTGATTGGCCGCCACCAGCAGCCGCAACCTCTGCGTGCCGTAAAACTCTCCCGCAGGATTCGTGCGCTCGGTAATCCCGTCGGAGTAGAGAACCAGCACGTCTCCACTCTCCAGCGAGTAGGCCCTCTCTTCATACGTCGCGACATCCTCAACGCCGAGCGGCAGCCCTTCGACGGGAATCTTCTCGCAACGCCCGTCTTTCCAAAGCAGAGGCTGCCAGTGCCCCGCATTCGCGATGCGCAACCTCTGCCGCCCCTTTTGCCAGGTCATAAAGCACAGCGTGGCGAATCGTCCCTCCACGCGCCGCTCCCCGAGCAGCGTATTCAACTGACGGAGCATATCCGCGGGCGACAATTTTTGGGGAGCCAGGCTGCGCAACATTCCCACCGCCGTCGCACCGAACAGCGCCGCCGCGCTCCCTTTGCCCGTCACATCGCCAATCGCCACGGCAAGCTGCTGGGGCCCGTAGCGCAGAAAGTCGTACATATCTCCGCCCAGCTCACGCGCTGGCTCGTACCGCGCCGCGATTTCCAGCCCGAAATCTTCCTTGGGGACCTCGGGCAGTAGCGCTCCCT
>DASPSB010000052.1:0-12647 GCA_035624135.1 Candidatus Acidiferrales bacterium
AGGCGCCCGGCGGCGGGCTTGCGTCGGCGCGTCGTCCCGTCATCGTCTTCATGACTGATTTCGGCATAGCCAACGATGCGGTGGCCATCTGCCATGCGGTGATCTACGGCATTGCGCCATCGGTCCGCATCGACGACGTGAGTCATACGGTTACGCCATACTCGATAGCCGATGGCGCGCGATTTCTGGAGGGCGTCACGCCGCATTACGGCCCCGGCGCTATTTTTCTTGTGGTGATTGACCCCGGAGTGGGAAGCGGGCGCAAGGCCGTGATGGTGAAGACGAAGCGCGGCCAATATTTCGTCCTGCCCGACAACGGGCTGATGACGCTGGTGGCTGCGCGCGACGGGGTGGCCGGCATCCGCGAAATCACGAATCCGGCGTGGATGATAGGAGACAAGCTCTCGTCCACGTTTCACGGGCGCGACGTGTTCTCGCCCGCGGCGGCACACCTGGCGCGCGGCGAGGATTGGCGCGGCGCCGGTCCTCCGCTGGCATCGCTGATAGAGCTCGAACTGCCGAAGCCGCGAATCGACGCCGGAGGAATCACGGGCGAGGTGATTGCGCTCGATGATCCCTTCGGGAATCTAATCACAGACATCTCCGCCGGGGATTTCCGTCAACTTGGATATGCTGCGGGCGATGTGCTGCATCTGCGCATCGGCGAACGCGCGCTCGAAGTGCCGTTCGTTCGCACCTTCAGCGACGTTCCTGCCGGCAGGCCGCTCGCCTACATTGATTCGCGGGGACGCTTCAGCCTCGCCATCAACCGGGGGAATTTCTCGGAGACGTACGGCGTTAAACCCGCCGCGACCCTTCTGATCCCGCGAAAGGCCAAGTAGAACGCGACGCGGCGACGCGCGGTAATCGTGGCAATTCGTCACCAGCGCATGTGATTTCGCACACGGAGACTGTTCGTGCGGAGCAGGATGCTTGGACTGGGCTGGTGCAAGCGTTTGCAGCTCTCCGGTCGCAGGAGGAAATTATGGAAGTCTCCGTCGAACATCTGGGCGACCTCCAGTTCGAGATCCGGGCGCGCAGCCACACGATTGACTGCGACCAGCCGATCGAAAACGGCGGCTATGACGAGGGCATGACGCCGGCCGAACTTTTTCTCGCCGCGCTGGGTTCATGTGCGGCCTATTATGCGGCGGACTATCTGCGCCAACAGAAGCTGGCCACCGCGGGGACGCGGGTGCGGGTGACGGCGGAAAAAGCGAAGAACCCTGCGCGGCTTGCCGATTTCCGGATTGAAGTGGACTTACCGCTGGAAGCAGGCGGGCAGCACAGAGCCGGCGTCGAAGATGCCATCCATCACTGCCTGATTCACAACACGCTGCTCCATCCGCCGCAGATTGCGATTGAAATTCACGAATTGGCTGGCACGCCCGCCTGAACGCAGGGCATGGAATTTCGCGCTGACTACCAGAGTTGGAGACCCACGCCAACGAGAAGAAGGCCGGGGCCCGGTCCCGGCCTCTCCCCATTCCACCTCCCCGTATGAGCTAGAAGCGGAAACGAAGGCCGGTGGAAACGCGCAGGTTCTGTTGCACCAGCCGGTGGCCGCCCACAGTCTCGGGAAACCACGTGGGCATATAGTCCACCTGGAAAAGGCGGAAACCAACGTGGCGCGTCCAGGGCACGTCCACGCCTCCGCCAGCGGCCATAGCGAAGGCATTATGTGTGTTGGCTCCGGCAAACGCGGTTGAGCCGGTGGCGTGCGCTCCGCCTACGAGCAACTGTGCGAAGGGCCGGATGCGGGAAGTGCCCGGAAGCCGGACGCGCGGGCCGAAGAGGTAGGTGGAGAGATTCGAATCCACGCTCGTGGAGCCGATCTCTCCTACGTGATATCCGCCAAAGTCAGCGGTGAGTCCGAGCCAATGTTTCACGTAGTAGGAAATCGAGGCGTCGCCGCCGTTGAGATTGAAGCTGTCGGCGCCAGACGTTGATGGGTTCGCCCGCACATAGGAGTAACCCAGAAATACTTCGGTTGAATTTCGTTCCTGTGCCGCGGCCGTCATCGCGGTGCATAAGATCACGGCCACAGCAAACACGATCGTCCTCATAGAGAGACACTCCTTCCGTATCAACTGGATTTGGGACTGCGCCGCGGTCCGGGCGTTATGACGCGGCTGGCGGAAAGCCCGAGGCTGAAAGACCTCTCCGCCAGTTTTTGAGATGCCCTGTTCTAGTGCAGGGTTGCGCGCACCGCTGCCATGTTCTACCACGCGTACGAGCGGCGGCCCGGGCAAGACGATGGCCGGATGTTTTCTCTTTCGGGCAGAGCCGCCTCCTCTGGTAAAATCCGGCGCGGTCGGGGAGCACACCTCGACTTATCTCACCAGCACCGGTTGCGGAAGCCGGACCCTAAGGAGGAAGCAAGAATGAAACACATCAAGGCCGTTTCCTGGCTCGCAGCAGCATTTCTGGTCTTTGCATTGGCCCTTTCAGTGGCCGCGCCCAGCGGCAAGGCGGTTCCGCCTCCGTCTCCGACGCCGGCAGCCGCCAGCCCTGCGACGCCGGAACATCCGGAAATCCACGAGGCCATCGCGGCGCTCCGCCGCGCCAAGGAACATATGGAGCATGCCGCGCACGACTTCGGCGGCCACAAGGTAGAAGCGCTCCGTGCCACGGACGAAGCCATCCATCAGCTTGAAGTATGCTTGAAGTACGACAAGTAAGCAGACATCCCGAGCGACACTTTCCCGGCGCGGCATCCCGTCCGCATGATGGGCGGGATGCCGCGTCCTGTTTTGACACCCGAAATTTACTTTCTCCGGCCGGGATTTCTGGTAGGTTTATGCCGCTGCGGCGAGCAGGCCTCAGGGGAACCCGCCAGCCGGAAGTGCATGCGCCCGCGAGTGGCGCTTCAAAAGTTGGGCAATCCCGCGAGCCGGGAACGGAGAGAAGGCACGAGAAGATGCGCTCCCGGTTCGAAGGTTCCCGGAGGCTGTCGTCATGCCGAAATTTGACCTTATCGTGATCGGCTCAGGCCCAGGCGGGCAGCGGGCCGCAATCCAAGCCGCCAAAGTGGGAAAGCACGTCGCGGTGATTGAAAAGCGCGCGGCCCTCGGAGGCGTCTGCATTAACACGGGCACGATCCCCAGCAAAACGATGCGGGAGGCCGTGCTGCACCTCTCCGGCCTGCACGCGCAGAACTTTTACGGCATGGATTACCGCGTGAAAGAGAAGATCACCATGGAGGACCTGGTCTTCCGGGTGCAACGCGTGATTGAAAATGAAGTGAGCGTGACGCACGCCCAGCTCCAGCGCAACGGCGTCGAAGTGATTCACGGGACCGCCAGTTTTGCCGGTCCGAACCGCGTACGCGTGGAAGGAGCCAACGGCTTCGGCGAACTGGAAGGCGACTACATCGTGATCGCGGTGGGCACCAAGCCGGCGGAGTCCTCCAAGGTGCCGTTCAACGGCAGGACGATCATCAACAGCGACCAGGTCCTGAGCATGCCGAATATCCCGAAATCGCTGATTATCGTGGGCGGAGGCGTGATCGGGGCGGAATACTGCTGCATGTTCGCGGTACTGGGCGTGCGCGTGACGCTGGTGGAGAAACGGTCGCGCCTGCTGGATTTTGCCGACGGAGAGATGGTCGAAGCCCTCTGCTACCATCTGCGCGACCGCCGCGTGACGCTGCGGCTGAACGAAGGTGTGAGCAGCGTCGAGGAAACGCCGGACGGAAAAGTGGTGGCCTGGCTCGACAGCAAGAAAAAGCTCGTCGGGGACGCGCTGCTCTATGCCGTCGGACGCCAGGGCAACGTGGGCGAGCTGGGCCTGGGCGCGGCCGGTCTCGAAGCGGACGAGCGGGGCCGCATCCCCGTGGACAAGGACTACCGCACCAAGCAGCCCAATATTTTTGCCGTGGGCGATGTGATCGGTTTTCCCAGCCTCGCCTCCGTGTCCATGGAACAGGGACGCATGGCCGCGGCCCACGCCTTCCACGTGCCTGCCACGTCCGATCCCGCCCACTATCCGTACGGCATCTATACGATCCCGGAAATCTCTTTCGTGGGCAAAACCGAGGAGCAGCTGACGGCAGAAGATGTGCCGTATGAGATTGGCGTGGCCTATTTCCGAGAGATGGCTCGCGGGCAAATCAGCGGTGATACGGCGGGCCGCTTGAAGATCATCTTCCACCGCGAGACCAAGGAACTGCTGGGCGTGCACATCATCGGCGACGGGGCTTCCGAGCTGCTGCACATCGGCCAAGCGGTGTTTACGCTGAAGGGCACGATCGAGTATTTCGTGAACACAGTGTTCAACTATCCGACGCTCGCGGAATGCTACAAAGCCGCGGCCTTCAACGGGCTGAATCGCCTCTGACAGCCGCCCGTGTTAACATTTAGGTTTGCTGGGCCGCTAGCTCAATTGGTAGAGCAGTTGACTCTTAATCAACGGGTTCCAGGTTCGAGTCCTGGGCGGCTCACCATGGGTTTTTCATCGCACTGCCCTGGCCATTCAACGGATAGCCCTGCTGCGTTTCCTGTTTTGTGAAACGAGAAAGCCGTTCTGCCGTCCAAATAGCGATAGAATTTTGCATTCAGTCTGGAAGCAGTTTAATTCCATCAGGAGAGTGGCATGAGGAGTAACAGAAAAGGCTGGAATTTGTTTTTGGCCGTCACCGTGTGCGCGTTTCTTGTTCCCAGCGGCCTCCGCGGGCAGGAAAAGGAAGCGAAACCGGCTGAAAAACCGGCCGAGCAGGGTGCGCCGGCCCCGCCGAAGGAAGAATCCTCCGTCACCGACCACACCATAAAAATCAATGGGCAGACCATTCCATACAAGGCGACGGCGCAGACGATTCTTCTGAAGAACGACAAGGGCGAGCCTGAGGCGCTGCTCTACTCGACGGCGTACACGCGCAGCGACGTGAAGGATTCGAGCACGCGGCCACTCGCCTTTCTTTACAACGGCGGGCCCGGCTCCTCGTCCATCTGGCTGCACATGGGCTCGTTCTCTCCCAAACGCGTGGTGACCGTGAATGCCGGCATCACGCCTCCCGCGCCTTATAAGCTCGAGGACAATACCGATTGCCTGCTGGACAAGGCGGACCTGGTTTTTGTCGATCCCATCGGGACGGGGTTCAGCCACGCGGTGGGCAAGTCGCAGGACAAGGAATTCTGGGGCGTGGATTCCGACGTGAAATCGCTGGCCCAATTCATCAACATCTACGTAACGCGGAACAACCGGTGGAACTCTCCGAAGTTTCTGATCGGCGAAAGCTACGGCACGTTCCGCTCCGCAGCCCTGTCGTTTTACCTGCTGGACCACGACAATCTTTATCTGAACGGGATCGTTCTGGTTTCTTCGGTTCTGGATTTGGGGACGATTTCGTTCTATCCGGGACAGGACGGCACCTACATTTCCTACCTGCCGAGCTACGCGGCGACGGCGTGGTATCACAAAGTCCTGAAGGACCGCCCGGAAAACCTGGCCGGCTTTCTCGAGGAGGCCCGCAAATTTACAGCCACGGAATATGCGTCAGCGCTTGCGAAAGGCGACGGCCTGAGCGCAAGTCAGAAAGCGGACATCGCCAGCAAGGTTGCGCGATTCACCGGTCTCGATTCCGACTACCTGGTGAAAGCCAATCTGCGCGTCAATCTCCCGCAGTTCATGCAGGAGCTTCAACGCAGCCGCGGTTTGACGACCGGCCGGCTCGACGCGCGGTTTTCCGGGCCGACATTCGATCCCATCGGCGAATATGCGCAGTACGATCCGCAGGAGGCCGCCATCAGCGGGGCCTTTGTCGCCGTGTTCAACAGCTACGTGCGGGAAGACCTGAAATTCGGCCAGGACAAGACGTATCAGGTGAGCGCCAACTTCGACGGCGCGCAGTGGGACTGGAAGCATCGCGGCGCCGATGACTTTGGATTCCCCGGCTCGCCCAACGTAGTGAACGATTTGAGGGCCGCCATGCTTGTCAACCCGCACATGCAGATCGAAGTCGAAAACGGAATCTTCGATCTGGCAACCCCGTTCTTTGCCACCGAGCAGACCATGAACCATCTGGGCCTGCCGGAGAACATCCGCAAGAACATCCACCTGCAATACTACGACGCGGGACACATGATGTACGTGCGCGACGAGGACCGGGCCAAGCTGAAAGCCAACGTCGCCGCATTCATCGATTCGGCGTCAAAGCCATAAACCAAGCCGCGGAGTTTAATCGGCAGATGTCGCGTGGAGTAATCGGACAGTTGAGAAGCACATTTTCAGGGGGCCCGTGACACGCCGGGACGGCCGCCGCCGGGGCTGGCGACAGCGTCCCCATCAACGGAGAACCGCAGCCTAGCTCTTGGCCATCACCAGTCGGGAGAACCAGAACACCAGAATGCCGTAATAAATGGCGACCACTGCGGCGATGGCGCCGATGGTTCTCCACGCATGCCGAAATCCCCAGCGCTCGTGTTTCCAGCAATAGAGACAGGATCCGAACATCACCACCGAGATCAGCACGCACACGCCGCCGATAAAATTGGCGGGATGATCCAGCGCCTGGAAGTGAAGAACGCGGCCAACTTGGCGCAGGATTCCGTGCAAGTTGGTGGCGGAAATCAACAATACCCAGGCTGCCGGCGCGGCCATACCGAGCACAAAGGCCCATTCTTCTTCTTCGTACATCAGCAGGAACAAGAGGACCATGTAGATGGCCGACTCGTAGATATGGAGCAGAAAGAACTGAGGATCGTACTGGCTAAGGATCAGAAAGGAAACGATCGCCGCCACGGCCAATGTGGCAATACGTCGATGCGGCATGACCCCTCCTTCGCCCGGGGTAACAGGAACAGCGGCAGGAGGCTGCGCGCCGGACGTCTCGAGACCCAGGGATCCCGCCCTCCGGGCTCTTAGTTTCTACATCACAACTCTAATGCACCGCTATTTCGGAGCGGTGACCCAAGTCACGCAACCCTGTGGCGGACCTCACAGCAACCCGCGCGGCAGACGCCCAGAATAATGCCGTCTGGAGGGGGTACTCACATGCCGACAACAGCCCCCAGCAACATCCGAACCGTAGAGCCCCTGAGCGACACCCCACCGGAACAGCGAGAAACCCTGCTGACAGAGGTGCGCGGCCCGGAAACTTCCTCCCGGTCGGCCACGGCGCAGGAGACGGTTCGTGCAGCCCAGCCCAGGCCCGTGCCAACTGGGGCGCCGGCGCTCCCCAGTGGCCGTCGGCGGCCGGAGATTTTCCATGGCTCTCTGCTGGATTTGAGTTCGACGCGTCCACGCCGATCCACTAAGGATTTCGCCGCGTCCATTTTCATTCACCTGGCGGTTATCGGGGTCCTCGTTCTCGCACCATTCATGTTCACCGAAGCCATTGATTTGACCCAGTTCACGCGGATGCAGCTGGTAGCACCGCCGCCTCCTCCTCCGCCGCCACCTCCTCCGGCGCAGATGATCGCACGGCGGGCTCCGGTGAAGCGGGTGTTGACGGTGGGTGGAAAACTCGTAGCGCCGACCATGATTCCGCAGTCGGTTGTGATGCTTCATGAGAAACCGCTTCCCCCCGAGCTCGATAATGTCGGCGCAGGCATTGCGGGGGGAGTGCCCGGAGGAGTTCCGGGCGGCCAGGCGGGAGGCGTGCTCGGCTCGATTCTTTCAGGCGTTCAGAAGGCCCCGCCGCCGCCGGTGGCAGCTCCCGCGCGCACGGAACCGATTCGTGTGGGCGGCCGCGTCAAACCCCCGCGCAAGATTTACGGCCCGCTCCCGGAATACCCGGTTCTGGCACGGCAGGCCCGGGTGGAAGGAAATGTGATCGTGGACGCCGTAATTGATACATCCGGGAATGTGATCGAAGCGAAAGTGATTTCCGGTCCTCCGCTGCTGATGCAGGCGGCGCTGGACGCGGTCCGGCAATGGAAATTTGAGCCTACGTATTTGAATGATCAGCCGGTGCCGGTCAGGCTGCTCGTCACTGTGGAGTTTTCACTCGGCAAGTAGCCGCAAGGTGTTCTGCAATCTGCGGCGATCGTTAGATCTGCTGCGCGCGAAGGCTGCGCGCCCGAGCGACACTCTTCTCTGTCCCATCAACGTGGCGAATTGAAAGAGGGCCGAAGATTACTCAGCGAAGCCGTCCGGCTGCGATTCCGCACCTGTCCAGACCTCGGTATCCACGAATTGGCGTCCTGCTTCCAGCGCTTCGCGGTTCGTCTTCAAGAGTTCGACCTTTTTCACTTTCTGCTCGATCACGCGAAGGGCCGTATCCGCACCCAGGCATCCAGTCTCTTCCAGCAGCGCGCCCAGCAGCACCATGTTGGCCGCTTTCGTGGAGCCCAGCTTGTCTGCAATCTCCGACGCGGGGACGCACACGACGCGCGCTTCCGGCGCCACGAAATTCTCCGGGAGTTTTTCCCGGTTGTAGAGGATCAGGCCGTGCGGCCCGACCTGCGGCGCGAATTTGCGCAGCGAAATTTCATTCATGGCGATCAGCACGTCCGGATGAGAGATCAACGGCGAGCCGATGCGCTCCTTAGAAACACACACATGGCAATGCGCGCTGCCCGAGCGCATTTCCGGCCCGTAGGAAGGCAGCCAGCTCACTTCCAGTCCTTCCCGCAGACCCATTTCCGCGAGAAGTTGGCCGAGCAGAAGCGCGCCCTGGCCGCCGCTTCCCGCCACTTTTACGGTCAGCGTCTGGAAAGAATGGGAGGGATGATTCACCGGGGAAGCTTCGTCGTCGTCGGCAGCTGCCAGTTCCAACACCTTGGCCACGGAGCGCTGCTTCGGCCCGCCATTGGGCAGCGGCTCGGGCTTGCGGTCCCGAAAGACGTTCAGCGGAAACACGGGAACCATTTTTTCCGCCACCCAGTTGCGGGCGACGACCGGGTCGAGACCCCAGATCGTTGGACACGGTGAAAGGACTTCGACGAAGGCAAACCCGCCGCCGTCGCGCTGGATCTCCAGCGCTTTGCGGATGGCTCGGCGCGCCTTCATGATGTTTTTGTTGTCGCACAGCGCCACGCGCTCGATGTACACCGGGGCCTCCAGCGTGGCGAGCAGCTCGCACATGTGAATCGGGTAGCCTTCGTTCGCCGGGCGGCGTCCCCACGGCGACGTCGTGCTGGTTTGTCCCACCAGGGTGGTGGGAGCCATTTGGCCGCCGGTCATGCCGTAGATAGCGTTGTTGACGAAAATCACGCAAATCTTCTCGCCGCGGTTGGCGGCGTGTACGATTTCCGCTGTTCCAATCGCCGCAAGGTCGCCATCCCCCTGATAGGAGATCACCACCTGCCCGGGGCACGCGCGCGCGAGTCCCGTGGCCGCTGCGGGCGCGCGCCCGTGTGCCACCTGCACGTTGCCCACGTCGAGATAGTAGTAAGCGAAGACGGCACAGCCCACCGGGCTCACCAGGATGGTCCGGTCCTGCAGCGAGAGGTCTTGTACCGCTTCGGCCACCAGTTTGTGCACGATGCCGTGCCCGCAACCCGGGCAGTAGTGCGTCTGGTGTTTGAGGTCGGATTTGCGCTCGTACACGGGATAGAACACCGGCGACTTTGAATGCAGCACCTCAAAGTCGTTCTTCTCGGCTTCGATTTCTCCGACGGCCACTATGGTTTCTTCACTCATGGCCATCCTCCCTCAAGTTGCAGCCAGGGTTCGCTCGGCGAACTGCGCGTGCACTTCCTCCACTGTGGGCACATTGCCGCCCACGCGGCTGTAGAACTCCACGGGCACCCGCGCGTCGAGAGCCAGGCGCACGTCTTCGAGCATCTGCCCATTGCTCAGTTCCACCACCAGCACCTTCTTGACGTGCGCCGCCGCAGCCACGAGCGCCTTCTCCGGAAACGGCCAGAGCGTGATCGGCCGGAACAGCCCGGCACGCAGCCCTTCCTGCCGCGCCTTCTCGACGGCCGAACGCAGAACGCGCGACACGATCCCATAGCCCACCAGCAGCACTTCCGCGTCCTCCGCCTGATACAGCTCATGGCGAGGCTCCTGGCGCTGCGCCCGCGCGTACTTCGCTTCCATCTGCCGCTGATGCGCCTCCAGTTCGTCGGATTCGAGGTAAATCGAGGTGATCAGATTTTTGCGCGTCGCCGCGGTGCCCCGTACGGCCCAGGGCTTTTCTGGAACCGCGGCCTCACCGTCGGCCAGATCGAGTGCTTCGACCATCTGTCCCACGAATCCATCGCAGAGCACGATCGCCGGATTGCGGTACTTGTCCGCCAGTTCGAACGCCAGCATGGTCAGTTCCGCCATTTCTTGCACCGACGCGGGCGCCACCACCAGGTTGCGGTAATTTCCGTGCCCGCCCCCTTTGACCATGGCGAAATAGTCGCCCTGCTCCGGAGCAATGTTTCCCAATCCCGGGCCTCCGCGCATTACGTCCACGATCACGCAGGGAAGTTCGGCGCCCGCAAGATAGGAAATCCCCTCCTGCATCAGGCTGAGGCCGGGCCCGGAGGAGCCCAACATCACGCGTACTCCCGCCGAGGCCGCTCCATAGACCATATTGATCGCGGCTACTTCGCTTTCCGCCTGTAGAAAGGTGCCGCCTACCTGCGGCAAGAGCAGCGCTGCCGACTCTGCAATTTCGCTCGCCGGCGTAATGGGGTAGCCGTAATACGCGCGGCAGCCCGCGAGGATTGCTCCCTTGACAACAGCTACATTGCCCTTACAGAGCTGTCGCATGGCTGCCCCCTTGCCGCCGTTCCGTGGCGGTCTTGACGGCTGCCACCCGGCGATACACGACGATGGCGCCCGGTTCCGGACAGCAATAGAAGCAAATACCGCATCCAGTGCAGTCGCGGCCGGTGTATTGCGCCGGATGCACGCCGTACGCGCTCAACTCGGGCGCGAGGAACAGGCACTTCGGCGGGCAGGATTCCACGCACAGGCCGCAGCCCTTGCATTCATCCGTGTTGATGAACGCCTTTCCCGTTGGAGTTGAGGGCATAGTCACCTCACTGTCGCTGCCGGCTCGCGCTGCGCGCGCTGCAGCCACTTGGTCCGTTCGCAGTAGGCATAGAGCTCATTGCGGAAATCCGGATGGGCGATCTCGATCAGGGCTTTGGCGCGTTCGCGGATGGACTTGCCGTGAAGATAGGCCACTCCGTATTCCGTCACCACGTAGTGGATCAGCCCGCGGGATGTGACCACCCCGGAGCCGGGAGTGAGCGTGGAGACGATGCGCGAGAGCGAGCCGTTTTTCGCGGTGGACGACATCGCAATGATGGGTTTGCCGCCCTTGGCGTGCGAAGCGCCCCGCAGGAAGTCCACTTGCCCGCCGATTCCGCTGTAGAAATACGAACCCAGCGAGTCGGAGCAGACCTGTCCGGTGAGATCGATTTGCAGCGCGGAATTGATAGCCACCATGTTGTCGTTTCGCGCGATCACCAGCGGATCGTTCGTGTAGGAGCTGGGACGGAACTCGAACGCGGGGTTGTTGTCCACATAGTTGAACAGCTGTTTGGTGCCCAGCACGAACCCGAGGATGATTTTCCGCGGCTTGTAAGTCTTTCGCGCGCCGGTGATGACTCCCGCTTCGATCAGCGGGATCACGCCGTCGGACACCAGTTCGGTATGGATCCCCAGATCCTTCCGGTCCATCAGGAAGGGAAGCACCGCACCAGGGATGCCGCCGATTCCGGTCTGCAGGACCGCGCCGTCATCAATCAACCCGGCGACGTTGCGCGCAATCGCCACGTGCAGGTCGGTGATTTGCTCCTGTGGCAGCTCGCACAGCGGACGGCTGGACTCGACGAAGAGATGAATCTGCCCGACGTGCAGGAAGCTGTCGCCGTAGGTGCGGGGCATCTGGTCGTTTACTTGTGCAATCACCAACCGGGCACACTTCGCGGCGGTCAGGGTGGTGTCGATGCCAACTCCCAGGCTGCAGAAGCCGTGCGGGTCCGGCGGCGATACCTGAATGAGCGCGACGTCGAGCGGAATCGCGCCGCTTTCGAACAATTCCTCCACCTCGCTCAGGTAAATGGGCGTGTAATCGGCCCGTCCATCGTTCACCGCCTCGCGCACGTTGCCACCGATGAAGAATGCGTTGTGGCGAAAATGGCCCCCCATCTCCGGCTTCACATAGTCGGCGCAACCCAAAGTCAGTAAGTGCAGCACTTCAACGTCGTGCACGAAGGGGGCGCGCTCCAGCAGCGCTTCCGCCAAGGTCTCCGGCTCCGCGCATCCCGGCTGGATGTACACGCGCATTCCGGAGCGGACCGAGCGGAGGGCGTCGCCCGGCGTGCGCAGTTTGCTCCTGTAGTCCGATTCCCAGGACATTGTTCCTCCTTCCGGTGGCTTCGTGAGGGCCCGGCCGTCTCGCGCGGCCGGGCCCTCAAGCGACGCGCCTTCAATCTGCCGCGACCGGCGCTCTCTCCGGTTCTTCGACGCGTTCAAATGGATGGTTCTCCTGCGCGTCCACCACGGCGAGGGTCGTGATATTCACGATGTCGTCCGTGTCCGACCCGCGCGGCAGGACATAAACGGGCTTGCTCATGCCCATCAAAATCGGCCCAATGGCCTCCGCACCACCCACATGAGTCAGCAGCTTGCAGGCGATGGTGGCCGATTGGAGCTCGGGGAAGATCAGCACGTTGGCCGCGCCCTGGAGCTTCGAGAACGGATACTCCCGCTCCAGAACTTCCGGAGTCACGGCGGTGTCCGGCATCATCTCTCCGTCC
>DASPSB010000057.1:0-14909 GCA_035624135.1 Candidatus Acidiferrales bacterium
GTCGGCAATGGGCGTGAGGATGTCAACGGTCTGCACCAGTGCCTGCTGTCCGCCATCGAGCAGATACACCCCCGCATCGTCGTAGGTGTCGAACCCTACGAGCACGTTCGGGTCAGCCTGCCGAGGCAGGCGGCGCAACACGGAGTCCAGCGTCCCGGGACTCAGTTTCGCCGCTCAACCTGCGGCTTTGGCCTTCGCCGTCAGCTTCACGGTTTCCGCCAAAGCAGTGCCCTCCGAATGCTGCATCGTGCGTGTGCCAGTATATCGCGGGGACAAGAACCACAAGAGCGAGGACCTGGATTTCTCGCCACCGGAGTCGGCCTGGATCCGAAATCGGCTGGCTCAGCCTTCTGTAAGGATCTCGTAGTGCTTGACGTACGGCCGGCGCTCTTCCGCCGGGAAGTAACGATCATCCTCTGGATAATAGACGGCGCGCTCCGGGTCCGCTCCCGCAAAGCTTCGCACCGCCTCCACGTTCTCCCACAAAGTCACCAGCACGTATTCGCTCGTATCTCCTGCCTGTCGGCGCAGTACGAGCACACCACGGAAGCCTGGCGTGGCCTTATATTGTTTCAGTCCTGTCTTCTCTAAGTATTCGTAATACGACTCACCCATTCCCGGCCGAGTACGGCCTTGCCAGATCCTCGCGATCATAGTTCGCTCCCCTTCTACTTTTCGGCGCAGTCTACCGCCCGCGAGCGTCCTCACCGGAGAGCGTCATGCAGGTCGAACTGGCGCGCGCCACTAGATTGCCCTTCTCGTCGGTGATATTGCATTCCACCAGGCCAATCTTCCGCCCACGTTTCACAACACGCGCCGCAGCCCGCAGCCGGGCCTTCCACACCGGCCGGAGATAATTGATTTTTAGTTCGATGGTGGTAAACGATTCACCCTCCGCAAGCGATGTCGCGTAAGCGAATCCCATGGCGGCATCTCCGATGTCGCAGAGCACGCCTCCGTGAAGAGTGCCCATGGGATTCCAGTGCCGCTCGTCCGCTTCCATCTCGAACACCGCTTCGCCGCCGCCCGCGAATATAGGACGAAAACCGATGAGACGCGCGATGGCTGGCGCGGGCGCATCCCCGCTGGCAATTTTTCTGGTGATCTCCGCCAGCATGTTGACGTGCTTTTCCGGTGTGGCGCTCATAGGCCTGCGTTCTCCGCCGCGATTTTTCCGATCACGGACCAATCCATCTCGCCATAACCCCGTGCCAGCGCTGCGATCATGTGGTCGCGCACCAGGCTGGCGAGCGGCAGCGGCACGTTTACCGCCTCCGCTGCGGCGAGCGCCAGGCGCACGTCCTTGAGGCCCAGTGGGAGCTGGAATCCCGCAGGCTGATATTTCTCTTCAGCGATTATCGTGCCGTAGATTTTGTAGGCGGGCGCCGTGAACACGCTGCTCGTAATGAGGTCCAGAAACTGCGCTGGCGCGATTCCGTGCTTCCGAACGAGCGCGAGCGCTTCGCCGAGGCTTTCCACAGCTGAAGCAAGCATGAAATTTCCGGCGAGTTTCACTGCGTTGGCTGCGCCCGGCTTTTCTCCCAGCACGTAGGTACGCTGCCCGATGGCATCGAACAGCGGTTGGCAGCGCGAAAGAACAGATGCAGGCCCCGCGGCCACCACGAACAACTTCGCCGCCGCGGCGGCCTCCGGCCGTCCGAACACGGGCGCGGCCACGTACTCGCTTCCTGCGCACGCGTGTGCTTCCGCCAGGCGGTTGGAGAGCGCCACGCTGATGGTGCTGAGCGAGATGTGAACGGCGCCACGCGGCAGCGAGGAGATGATGCCGTTCTCGCCATATGCCACCGCTTCTACTGCTGCGTCATCGGCCACCATGGTAAACACCACATCGCCCTTGCAGCATTCCGCTGGCGTGGCGGCGAGGTGCGCTCCTTTGGTTCCCAGTGATTCGGCACGCGCCCGCGTGCGGTTGTACACCACGAGCGCGTGCCCCGCCTTTAGCAGGTTTTCCGCGATTCCATGGCCCATGTTTCCCAGCCCGATAAATCCGATATTCATCGTTCCCCCTGCGTCTTCTGAATAATCCATCAGGCATGATCATCGTTCGGGTCAAACGCTGCCCTCGGAGCCGCTCCTTCCAGCCTGCGCTGCCAGGCAGTGGTCTTCCAGTTGTAGTGGGCTTCCTCCTCGGAAATCCACGGGGGCAGAGGCAGCAGTAGCCGCAGCGACAATCCGTTGAGGTAAGGCTCGTACATCGCGCGAAACTCACTCAGGCGTTTCTCCGCCTCGGCGGCCGGTTGTCCGCCGCCGCAGAAGCCAATCCCGGCGGGCGCCAGTGCAGCGCACAATCGTTTGAACTGGGCCAAGGGAAGGCGGTCCGGCTCGATGGGACGGGGAGCGGCGTTCAGCGCCTGCGCGATGTCCGTCACGGCGTGGCGCGCCATCGCGAAGGTCAACCGCGCCTGCAGCGTTTTCTGCTTCTCAAACGCCACGATGCTGAGCGCGCAAGTGTCCAGAATCGCCGTCATGGCGCCAAGCCACGATTGATTGTCATGTTGCGAGCGGTAATAGACCAGCAACGGATAGGAGAGATGCGATTCCAGCACGTCTGCTGACCAGCGCTCCCACTCCCGCAGCACTTCGACCGCGGCGGCCCGGTATTCCTCGCGGCCGTAGCGTTTGAGCAGTTCCGCGGCGGTTGGCGGCGAGCCGGCGCGCGCGTCGAGCAGCGAGATCGTAAGTTCGCGGCGTGAGAAGGCCTGGTAGAGGATAGGCAGGTAGCCGATGATTAGAGCCAGAAAGCCGAATCCCATGCCTGATTCGATCACAGCTACAACACGGTCTAGCGTTGTGCGCGGCAGAACGTCTCCCAGTCCCAGCGTGAAAAACGTTGTTCCGCTCAGGTAGAGGTCCAGAAGAAAATTCATCGGCTCGCCGGAAGCCATTACCGAGCCGCCCACCCCCGCGTGTATCAGCGCAAAGCCGAAAATCATGCCCAGCGCCCAGGTCATCAGCAGCACCAGGATGGAAAGCGGGCCAAACACACTGAGATAGACTTCGCGGAATTTGCCCGGCCGCATCGAACGCCCGATGGCGGACCAAATGCCCCACGAAAAAATATAGAAGAAACGCGAAAGGCGAAACTTGCGCGTCACGCGGCGCGGAAGAACCACGGCTTCAAATGCATCCCAGAGCACCACGGCGACGATTACTATTCCGAGTGCGGCTGCTATGGCGCTCTGCGTATTCATGGGTTGCACATCGGAGGGCGCGGGACCGCGCGCTCAGATCGAAATCACGACTTTCCCGAAATGCGCGCCGCTTTCCAGGTGCCGCAGCGCCTCCGGCGCTTTCTCGAACGGAAACGTGCGGTCCAGCACGGGGTGCAGGCCGTGCGCGGATATGGCGCGGTTCATGTCCTCAAACATCGCCCGGGAACCAACAAAAATCCCCTGCACGCGCGCTGTGCGGAACAGGATGAGTGTCGTGCGCACTTCCGCGCTCCCACCGGCCAGTACTCCGATCATGCTGATCATGCCTCCGATGCGCACGCAGCCGAGCGAACGGTTGAATGTTCCCGCGCCGCCTACTTCCACAATGTGGTCCGCGCCGCGGCCTTCGGTGAGCTTCCGCACTTCCTTGTCCCAATCCGGCGTGGTTTTGTAATTGATTCCCGCGCTCGCGCCCAGCTCACGCACCCGGGCCAGTTTCTGGTCGCTGCTCGAAGTGGCGATTACGCGCGCCCCCGCCAAGCGCGCAAACTGAAGTGCGAACAGCGAGACGCCCCCCGTGCCCTGCACAACAACCGTCGCGCCGGGCTGCACGTGGTCGGCCACGAACAGCGCGTTCCACGCCGTCAGCGCCGCGCACGGCAGCGTTGCCGCTTCCTCAAATGAGAGGTGCGCAGGGATCGGCAGTACGCTATCCGCCCCGAAAAGAACGTATTCGGCGAGCACGCCATCCACAAAACCGCCCAGCGACGAGTCTAACTTTTCCTGCGTTAGCCCGCCTTCCTGCCATGCTGGGGCGAAGCAGCCCATCACGCGGTCACCCGCTTTCACGCGGCTCACTCCTGCGCCGACGGCTGCGACTTCGCCCGCGCCATCGGAGAGGGGAATGAGCGGCAGCTTCTGCCGCGGGCCGTAACCCCCTTTGATAACCACGAGATCCCGGTAGTTCAACGAGGCGGCACGCATTCGAACCAGAGCCTGTCCGGGCCCTGGCCTGGGCTCCGGCAGCTCCACCGGCTTCATATTTTCAAGTCCGAAACTTCCGACGATTTGGAATGCCTTCATGACGCCGCTCAAGTGCATGTGGCTCAGGTCACGAGAGTCCTTCGACTGGCGACTGTCTAGGGAATCAGAACGATCTTGCCGTGTGCGCCGGGCTCCATCACTGCTTTGTGGGCGCGCGCCGCCTCCACCAGCGGAATCTCCTGGCCTACGATCGGACGAAGTGTTCCGTTCTCCAGGCCCGCGTAGATTGCAGCGTGCGCGCCCGCCAGCTCCTCTGTCGGTGCCACGAGTAGAGACATTCCTCGGATGCTCCCATCCTTGCCCATAATGTCGCGCGCGTTGATTTCAACCGTCCCACGGTTGCCCACCACCACGACTCGTCCGCGCGCGGCCAGGAGCGGCAGGTCTTTGCCCAGATTCACGTTCGCGAGCATCTCGATAATTACGTCCGCGCCGCGCCCGCCTGTGAGTGACCTGAGTTGCTCGAGATAATCCGGCGCTGTGTGGTCGAGCGCGTGGTGCGCCCCTTCACGCAGCGCCAGTTCGCGGCCCTTTGCCGTGCCCGCCGTGCCAATGACCATCATGCCTGCTGCCCGCGCCAACTGGACCGCGGCTACTCCTACCCCTCCCGAGGCACCGTGGACGAACACGGTCTCTCCCGCGCGCGCCTGACCGATCTGGAAAATTGCGCGGTACGCCGTGGCGTAAGGCACATTTACTGCCGCACCCTGCGCGAAGCTGATTTTTGCCGGGAGACGATGCACTTGCGCTTCAGCGCACACGGTTTTTGCGGCGTACGTGCCGGTCAACGAGCCGGCCACGTAAACACGGTCACCCTCACGCACTCGGGTCACGCCCTGGCCAACTGCTTCCACCGCGCCGGCCGCGTCCATTCCGGGTGTGTACGGCAGCGAGGGTCTGAACGTATACGTTCCGGCGCGGATGTAGGTGTCCACAGGATTCACGCCTATAGCTTTCACTCCGACCACGACCTGGCCGGGAGCGGCTGCAGGATTAGGCACTTCTTCCAGCTTCAACACCTCGGGCCCGCCAAATTCATGCACTCGAACGGCTTTCATAAGACTCTCCTCCGTGAGGTAAAGCTATCAGATTCGGGGACGCGCAGGGGCGTTATATGCAGCGAGAGGCGCGTGTGGCGTAGCGCCAGTCTTCTGGCAGCGGCAAGTACAGTTCGTGGGGAAGCGAATTAAACGCCAGGTACTATGGAGTGGTCGCGGAGGCTGCACGAATAGGGATCGTCAGCGGCTGCTTGCCCTCTTCCACGTTGGTCATATGGCAGCGTCCATCGAGGATTCCGCCGGCCTCGATGACCAGGCAGGGGGCGCGGACCTCGCCTCGGATTACACCCTTGGACAGGATTTCGACTTTTCCCTTGGCGGCGAGCACCCCTTCAAATCTGCCGCCGACGACTACGTGGCTGCCATTGATTTCGCCTTCAACGCGGGCGTTTTCGCCAATTACCACAGTGGAATTCGAAACAATCGTCCCCTTCATATGGCAGTCGATGCGGAACGTTCCGGCAAGCTCGATTTTGCCCTCGACGCTCACTCCCTTATCGAGGAAGCCTATCCATTCGCCCGAAGGCGCTGATCCCTTGCGGTCCAATAAGCTCATAGCCCCCTCCCGGGCCGGTAAGTGTTTCTACCTAGGACGGAGTGCGGTGTCAAGTCGGAATAGCTCAATACTACGTACGTAGTCTTCTGAACAGTTTATCCCCTCCTGGCCTCCCATCGCTCAATTGTCGTTGGTTCTACGCAGCCTGTCGTACAGCGCGTACAACTGTCGGTCCTCGTGATACTCGATCACAATCGCACCGGGACGTTTGCCCCGGGGTGGGCGTAGGGTAACTCGCGTTCCCAGTTCGCGTTGCAGATCCTCAAGCGCGGCGCGGGTGTTCGGATCGGTAACCACGCTTTCTTCAATGCTGCGCGAACGTTTCTGCCGACGTGCAGCGAGGTGCTCGAGGGCTCGCACCGTCAGTCTGCCATCGGCAGCACGCTTTGCAGCAGCGAGGCGGGCCGAAGTCGTTTCAAAGGCAAGCAGTGCGCGGCCATGGCCGGCCGAGAGTCGTCCGTCTTCAAGCAGCGTGAGGATTTGCTCCTCAAGCTTGAGCAGGCGTATGGCGTTTGCGATCGTGGCGCGGTCCTTCCCCGTGCGCGTCGCAGCTTCTTCCTGCGTTAGCGCAAAGGTAGTAATCAGCGTCTCGAATGCGCGCGCCTGCTCCACAGGATTCAGGTCTTCGCGCTGGAGATTTTCTATGACCGTCATTTCCAGGGCTTGGTGGTCTGGAACTTCTCGGAGGATTGCGGGGATGCGATGCAATCCCGCACGCTGGGCTGCGCGCCAGCGTCGCTCGCCGGCGATGAGTTGGAATCGCGCGCCCTTGGGACGCACCACGATGGGTTGGATCACTCCGGTTGAACGGATGGACTGTGCCAATTCTTCGAGACTCTCTTCGCGGAAACGTGTGCGGGGCTGATGCGGATTGGGATCGACCAAGTCGATGTCAATCTCTCTGCCGCCCGTCGACCCTGCGGAATCATGAGGCTCGGGACTGCGCTTCGGCTCCGGCTCCCGAATCAAGGCGCTCAATCCCCTGCCCAGAGCGTTTCTCGCCATTGGCAATTACCTCCCGCGCGAGCTGCGTATAGCTCGCCGCGCCAGTACTATGTATGTCATAGAAAATAATAGGCTTGCCGTGGCTTGGGGCCTCCGCAAGCCGCACGTTTCGGGGTATTACGGTCTTGAACACCTGTTGGCCAAAGAAGCTGCGCAAGTCTGAACTCACCTGCTTGGAGAGGGTCGTACGCTCGTCATACATCGTTAGCAGAATTCCCTCGATACCAAGATCGCGATTCAAAGTGCGGCGAATCCTCATGAGGGTATCGAGGAGTTCCGAAACGCCTTCCAGTGCCAGATACTCGCACTGAATGGGAACCAGGACGGTGTCGCATGCAGCGAGCGCATTAAGCGTGAGGAGATCGAGCGAAGGCGGGCAATCGAGCAGAGTAAATTCGTAATCGCCACGAATAGGCTCGAGAAATCTTCGGAGACGAAATTCGCGCTCCGCGAGAGAGACCAGTTCAATCGTGGCACCGGCCAGATTCCTATCCGAAGGGATCAGGTCGAGCCCCTCTACCTGGGTTTTCTGAATTAGCCGGGCAGGTGCCTCATCAAGTATGAGGCCGTGATAAAGAGATCGCCGAGCTGGGTTCCGAGGAAAGCCTAGAGCGCCTGTGGTGTTGGCTTGCGGATCGCAATCGACGACGAGGGTTCGTCGCTCGGCCGCTGCGAGGGAAGCGCCGAGATTCACAACCGTGGTCGTCTTTCCGACGCCGCCCTTTTGATTTGTGACCGCGATGACCCGGCCCACTATCCCCCCAGTCTTAAGCGTGCGGACCATGGGAATTTAGCAGACAGGAGCTATGGCGGCAAGTGTTCCACGTGGAACAGCAGCACTTCAACAGTTTCGAGGCACTCGCTCGATTGCCTCAGAGGCCCGTCCCGACCAGAACGACCCTTTCTCGAGACCGAGGCACAACTTGCATATCCCAGTGCCATCCGCCTCGACCCCTGATCTCCTCTGCATCGCGCGCCCCTAGCCACAAGATCAGCTTTCCGCTCTGTTTCAATCGAGTCTTAGCCCATTCCTCGAGCTCAGAATAGCCCCCCACGGCGCGCGAGGTGACTGCATCAATCGAGCTAGGAAGCACCTTCGACTCTTGCCATCGGCAGCGTTCGATTTCAACGTCCTTTAGCCCCAGCGTCCGGGCTGCCTCTGCCAAGAAGGCAGCCTTTTTCGCTGTCGGCTCGATCAGGGTCACGTGCCACCTTGGAAGCACAAGTTTCAGCGCGAGCCCTGGAAAGCCGGCGCCGCTTCCGACATCGGACATACGTCCCACAACGTCCGGTAGCCACTGAGCTGCCAGCAAACTCTCGGCAAAGTTCCGGGTCACAATTTCTTGTGGGTCCGTGATTCTCGTGAGGTTGATTTTGCGATTCCAGCGTAGCAGGAGTTCGATATAGGTAGCGATCGATTGGAGCAGGGGGGCGCCCGGTTCGACACCTGCGTCGCGGAGGGCGCACTGATGAGCGCACACACAGTCGTAAATGTATTTACTAGTTAGTACTCTTTTCCCGAGAGGGTCCCCGCCCCCGTGCCGCGATCTCATGCACGCACCGGCCCGACTTTCCCAATGCACCACCATTGCGCCATCGCGCGCAGCAGTTCAACACGGCAAGAGGTTGGTATGCAAGTGAGGTGCGCGGAATGTTGCGCTAGTGGGAGCTCGAAAGTGCATTGAGCGTCGCGTCCCCGGGAAACAGCCGCAGGCCTTTTTCGAGGGCTTGGCGGGCGTCACGCTCGCGCCCGAGGTGGCGGTAGGCATCCACAAGCCCGGCGAACACCTCGGCGGATGATTCCGGATCGAACCGCGCCGCGAATTCGTAGTTTTCCCGGGCCATATGCCATTGGCCCTCGGCGCGATAGAGGTCGCCCAGTCCGCGATGCCCCGCGTAGGAGTAGGCGTCGCGGTGGATCGCCTCCTGATATTCGTTCACAGCCTCTTTGCGGTGGCCGGTCTGGACGAAAAAGTCGCCCAGAAGAGCGAATTCAGAAGGATCCGGATCGCTATCCGACTTGAGCTTCGTCGCAAGCCACACCGCAGCCTCGCCCGGTTCGTGCTTGCGATCCAGCACTTTCACGAGCCCAGCCAGCGCTGGCAAGTTCTTGGGCTCGCGGCCAACGATCTGCCGGTAAAGCAGATAGGCGGCGTCCAAATCGTCGTTGTGGCGGGCGACTTCCGCGAGGCCCCGCGCTGCGTCAGTGAGGCTCGGATCTAAGTGTAGCGCCGCCGAGTAGTGTTCCCCTGCCGACGCATAATCCTCAGTCCCGAAATCCAGCCGTCCGCGGAGCAACTCCAAAAAGGCACTGGGGCCGGAGTCCCGGACAGCATCCAGAAACGTGCGAGCCCGCGGCCAATCGTCGTTCCACAGCGCCGTATCTGCGGCGGCAAGCAAGGCCTCCCGGGGATTGGAAACGCGCACGTCATTGGGCAGTGGCGAAGAGCGCGCTTTCCACGCCTCCTCAATATTTTCTTCGTACAGCCCGTGGCGGAGCAGCGCGCGGGGGGCATGAAATTCCAGCAAAGTGTTGTCGTCCGTATTGTGGCGCACGCCGGCTACGAACCGACGCAGATCCTGATCATCTAGGCGGTGGTACGCGAGCACACCTTCCGGTGCGAAAACGTTCACCGCCTCAAAATCTGCCCGGATCGCGGGCTTCTGGAGCAGCTCGCCGAGGCGGTCGAGTTTCATCGGAGTACGATCCATGCGCGCCAGGAGCAGGAAATCAGGCTCTTCGCCGCGCCAAACCGAGACGCTCTCGAACTGCCCGGCAACAGTGGCCAGGACCATTCGCAGGTCGTCGGGGAAAATGGAATAGCCCTGGATCCATTGGACCATCAAGCCCCCGGGACGAAGCCGGCTTCGAGCGACCTGATAATACTCATCAGTAAACAAAGAGGCGACACCGGCAATCCACGGATTGGAGGGTTCGGAGACAATCAGGTCGTAGGTCTCGCGCGTAGTCAGCAGGAAGTTCCGCGCATCGTCGAGCACCACATGGACTCGGGGGTCGCGGAGCACCCCCCGGTTCAGCTGGTCGAGCAGCGGCGCCGCCTCGATGATTCCCGGTTCGATCTCGACACAGTCGATCTGCTTGACTTCCGGATAGCGGGCGAGCGCGGCCACCGTCATCCCGCTGCCAAAACCGACCACGAGGACTCGGCGGGGAGAGGGATGGAACATGGCGCCCAAATGCCCGCTAAAAAGCTGGGTTTCGATATCCCGGTTGGAGGCGTCCACTTTTCCGTTGGTGCGCAGGGCAATGTAATCTTCCCCTGCAGCCACGGAGACGCTGGCGTTCAATCCATCCCTTGCGTAGAGTACGTCGAAACTTTCTGCCCACTCCTGGATCGTCAGGCGAGTTTTGGAAGGATCGTAGTAGAGGAAAGGAGCAAACGTAGCGATAGCCGGGTTGTTGAGTCGGCCGGAAGCCATGGCTGCGGCTATAGCTCCCCCGAGTGCCAGCGTCCCGACCAGAGGGACCAGCTTTAGCCCCTCTGCGCTCGCCAGCAACGCTAGCGCAACCAACACATTGGCCAGCGCCATCACGCCTACCACCCGGAAGGCCCCCACGCGTGGAATCAGGAAAAACCCGCTCAGCACAGCCCCCGCAATGGCACCCAGCGTATTGGCGGCGTAGGCTTTCCCTACCGCTGCGCCGCTGTCGCGTTCTACTCCGGGTCGGCGCGCAATCACCACTGTGGCCAGAGGAAAATTGAAGCCGAAAATGGTGGCGGCAGGCAGCATGGCCGCCGCGGCCGTGGCAAATTGCGCCAGGGCGAGAGCGGTGAAACTTTCAGTGTGCAGTCCCAAGGGGCCCGTGAGCCATTCGGGAAGGCGGTCGTAAGGCCAGTTCAGCACCGCAACCACGATGGCCGGCAGTTCGCGGTAGAAGATCAGAAAGCCAAGCGCCGCAAGGGCTGTGAGGATCTGAGTCAGGGCGAATCCGCCGAGCGAGGGAACCCCTCCGCGCGCGACCCACCATTCGAACAGCAAACTGCCGAGCACAATCCCAGCCAGGAATGTGGCCAGCATGAGCGTGAATGCATAGGTCGAGCTCCCGAAAAACGTGACAAGCAGGCGGGTCCAGGCCACTTCGTACGCGATGGCCGTCGCGCCGACAACGGCGAACGCAGCGAGCAGAAAGCGCGAAAGAGGCTGGGAAACGCGGGGTGGATGCGCTCCTGTGGACGTTGCAGCCGGTGGCACGCCGAATCCGCGACCCAGCGCCACCGCGAGCACCCCCGCAACGAGGTTTACCCCGACAGCAGTCTCCACCGTGGCCCGCAGGCCCACATTCGCCAGCAGAAAAAAACCCGCTGCGAGCGTCCCCGCGACAGCGCCTCCTGTGTTAATCCAATAGAGTCGGCTGAGCCGCCTGCCCAATTCCGCCGAGTGCCGCGTGAGCCCCTGCACCAATACCGGAAGCGTTCCTCCCATCAGGAACGTCGGCAGAAACAGCACTATTGCTGCCCCTAGGAATCGCAGCAGCAGCAGCGCCGGTCCCGATCCGGCAACGAGGGGATGCGCCGCCAGGTAGATCCGTCGCACAGCGGCAAGGCCGGCCAGCGACACTGCCCCTGTGGTGGCGACGCCAAGCTCCATCCAACCATAAAGCAGCACGGGATTGGCCCGCCGTTCGCTCATGCGGCCCCACCATGCGCTGCCTATCGCCAGCCCGCCCATGAATACGGCGAGAACCGTGGAAATTGCATAGACCGTGTTGCCGAAAATCAGTCCGAGCGCTTTTCCCCAGGCGACCTGATAGACGAGGCCGGCGCTCCCGGAGAGAAAAAAGCACGCAAGCAATAAGGTGAAGCGTGCCCGCGAAATTAATGGAGCTGTCACAGGCGCGGCATCCTATTGGCCGTCCCCGACAATGTCAAACCATCCCGCCAGCCTCCGCCGTTGACATGAGCATAGACGCGCCGCTATCGTTTTTCCGCCTATGAGGATACTAGTGATCGGAAGCGGCGGGCGGGAGCACGCGCTGGCCTGGCGGCTGCTGCAATCCGGTGGCGTCGAGCGGGTTTGGTGTACGCCCGGGAACGGGGGCATGGCCCAACTCGAACGCGCCGAGTGCCTGGCGGCGCCGCAGGGCGGTATGAAGGATGTCGCCGCGCTTGCTGCCCTCGGCGAGCGTCTGCGGCCCGATCTGACGCTGGTCGGCCCCGAACTGCCCCTGGTGAGCGGCATTGCCGACGCATTCGCGCGCCACGGTCTGCGCCTGGTGGGTCCCTCGCAGCAGGCAGCGCAGCTCGAAGGCAGCAAAGCTTTTGCCAAGGAATTTCTGCTGCGCAACAGCATCCCTACCGGCCCGCTCTACGGCATCTACGATTCCGCGGGCGACGCCTATTCCGCGCTCTGCGCTGTGGATTGGCCGTGCGTAATTAAGGCCGACGGGCTGGCGGCTGGCAAAGGGGTGCTCGTCGCGGCCAACCCCGATGAGGCGACTGCTTTCATTGACCGGTTGATGGTGGACCGCGAATTTGGCTCCGCCGGCGACCGGGTGCTGCTCGAAGAAGCGCTCGTCGGCCCGGAACTCTCCTACATCGTGCTGACAGACGGTGAGACGATTCTGCCGCTCGCTCCCACGCGCGATCACAAGCGCATCTTCGACGGCAACCGCGGACCCAACACGGGTGGAATGGGCGCCTATTCCGCCGATGGCTTGCTCGATGGCGAACTTGAAGATCGCATCCTCGACACCATCATCCGTCCCACGCTCGGCGCCATGGCGCGCGAAGGCCGTCCCTATCGCGGCTTTCTTTACGCAGGCCTGATGCTTACCACCGCCGGCCCGCAGGTGCTCGAATTCAATTGTCGCATGGGCGATCCGGAAACGCAGGCCATCGTGATGCGAATGGATTTTCCGCTGGCTGAGGCGCTTCACACTGTCACGGAAGGCAAGTTGGGTGAGGTTGCCGCGCGCTGGAAACCCGGCGCGAGCGCTTGTGTGGTGATGGCTGCGGCAAACTATCCCGGCGAGCCTCGGACGGGCATGAAGATTGAAGGTCTCGCGGCCGCCGCTGGCGTTCCCGACTCGGTTGTGTTCCACGCGGGCACAAAGCTGGAAGGTGGAAACGTGTGGGTCAGCGGAGGCCGCGTGCTCGGCGTCACTGCCACTGGCGCAAATCTCGCTGCGGCAGTCGCGCGTGCCTATGAGGCAGTCGGGAAAATCTCGTTCGAGGGCGCTCAATATCGCCGCGACATCGGCGCATCGCCCGAGGCAGGCGTTTCGAGCGCCTCCCGCGGCGCCGGAAGCCGGAATTGAACGATGGCCGCGGCCGGCGGCTCGACTGCCCTGCCGGAACTCGAGCGCGTTGACGCGTGATGGCTCCAGTCGCTTGGGTGCGCAGGACCGTGCTGATTCTCATCACCGCCTACATCGTCCTTATTCTTCTCTTGCTCGTGTTCGAAAACCGCTTGATCTTCTTCCCGCAGATTCCCGGCCGTCTTTCCGGCGATTGGTCTCCCCCTGATCTCAACCATGAAGACGTTTGGCTCACAGCGGCAGACGGCGTGCGCTTACACGCCTGGTGGATTTCCGCCCCCGCGGACCGCGCCGCTGCGGATGCTCCCACGTTTCTCTGTTTCCATGGCAACGCCGCGAACATCGCCTGGCGCGCGGACGTCTATCGCTTCCTGCGCGATCTGCCCTCCAACGTGTTCGCACTCGAATACCGTGGTTACGGGCATTGCGAAGGGAGTCCCAATGAATCCGGGATCTATCGTGACGCTGACGCCGCCTACGACTTTCTGGTTCGCGAGCGCTCCGTTCCGCCGCGCCGCATCATCGCGTTCGGACAGTCACTTGGTACCGCTGTTGCCGCAGAACTGGCCGCGCAGCATGAGGTTGGCGGCGTCGTTCTGGAAGCCCCGTTTCCTTCCGCGCGGGCGCTCGCCCGACGTTTCTATTGGTTTGTGCCGGGAATCGAATGGTTCATGCGCTCGCGGTTCGAAACCTCGAAGAATCTGGCTCTGGCAAGCAGCAAATTCGCCGCGCCGCTCTTGGTGGTTCACTGTACGCGCGATCCCGTCATCCCCTTCGTCTTTGGCCAGCAGGTTTTTGATCGCGCGCCGCAGCCCAAATCGTTCGTCGCAATTACTGGCGAGTGCCACGAAGAAGCCACACTGATCGATCCGGGCACCCTCCGCCGCGAATTGCTACCGTTCCTCGAGCAGGTTCGGACGAGCCGGCCGCTGGCGCCTCAGTAGCCCGGCTAAGGCGGCCCCGGCTTCTTGATCAGAGACGGTGGTGCATTCTGCACTCCTTTCTGCTGCTCCGGAGTCAACTTTGGCAATTCCCCCTCGCCCAGTACCCACTTCATTCCGTCTTGCTCAGTGATTTCGAGAATCATTTGCCGGGAGCCGCGTGGCGTGACGGTCTGGAATGACGCGCGCAGCAGTTCGACCCCGTCCTCGATTTTGATTTTTTGGCTCTCGCCGCGAACCAGCAAATCCTCTGCCCGCTTCATGCCCGCATCCGCTGCAAGAAACGCAAGACTGCTGTCGTGCGTTTTCAATAGTTCCAGGATCGCCGGCTCATTGGAATCATTCGGCGGGTAGGTGCTTTCCATCAGCGTTTTCGGCTGGCCTTTGTCCGGGGGATAGAGCTGCACGTATTCGGGTCGATGGACCGCGGTGCGATAGAAATCGCCGCGCATCAACTCCTGTTCCGCCCGGTAGCGCAGGCTCCAGGCTTCCGGCCCATAGCCGGGTTCATAATCCACCAGCAACATTTCCGTGAACAGTTCATGCGGTTGCATGTGAAGCGGTCCATGGAGCAGGGCAGCAGCATTGCGCAGAGGCTCCAGGAAGGCCAATCCGATCGTCTCGATGTCAGTGGCCGGGATTGCGTAGTTACTCCCTCCGGCTGGCCGCCTCCCGGGCGCGCTCTGCCGGAGCGCCACATCGAGCCGCAGCGGCGTCCGGCCGGTTCCCGGCCACGTCCATTCCACAGGACCCAGCAAGACGGCCACGCGCAGGCTTCCCAGCGGGACAATCAGCGGAGGCAGCGTTCCCGGCTCGATTTGGGATTGCGCGGTAGCCACAGCGAGTCCGTCT
>DASPSB010000061.1:0-14483 GCA_035624135.1 Candidatus Acidiferrales bacterium
GGAAAGCGAGCGGCCGGCAATTCTCGGACGACTACTGCTCACTACCGAATTCGCCTCCGTGGCGGCAGCGGATTTTTGCGTGGAAGCAGTGCCGGAATCTGCCGATCTGAAAACGCGCGTGCTGAAGGAAGTGGACGGGGCGCTGCGGCCAGGCGTCATCCTGGCAACCAACACCTCGTCCATTTCCATTACGCAGCTTGCCGCGGTGACTTCGCGTCCGGAGCGGTTTGTGGGCATGCACTTCATGAATCCGGTCCCGGTGATGACGCTGGTCGAGGTGATTCGCGGGCTGGCCACCAGCGACGAGACGTTTCAGACCACCATGGAGCTGTGCGAACGGCTGGGCAAGAAACCGGTAGCGGTGAACGATTCTCCCGGCTTCGTCTCCAACCGCGTGCTCATGCCGCTCATCAACGAAGCAATCTTCACGGTCATGGAGGGAGTGGCTACGCCGGAAGCCGTGGACGCGGTGATGAAGACGGGAATGAACCATCCAATGGGCCCGCTGGAGCTAGCGGATTTCATCGGGCTTGATGTGTGCCTGGACATTCTCGAGGTGCTTTACAAAGGATTCGGCGATCCGCGCTACCGAGCCTGCCCGCTGCTGCGGAAATATGTGGCGGCGGGTTGGCTGGGCAGGAAGAGCGGGAGGGGTTTTTACAAGTATTCCTAGCGCCGGCAAACCGCGGGTGATGCCGGGTTGCGCGAGTGGAGGCTGTAGGGTGTCGTCCCGCACAAGAAAGTTTAGAATTAGGCCGTGGAGGGGATTGCGTGACCGCCCGCCTCTCGAAGGACTTGCGCGCGGCTACTTTATTATCGATTGTCATCGTTGTTGTCCTGAGGGGCTGTGAGCATCCGCGCTCGACGCCAGAAGATGCGACTGCAGTCTCCTATGAGGTGTTGCCCACACTTATCGGAAAGCAGGTCACGATCCGCGGACAATTTTCCCTGCGGGGTAAGTTTGGTCCGTATGTGTTGCTCGACAATCAGAAGGTGGTCTACCTCGTCTCCAAAGGGTCGTTTACTTGGGGGAAACCGTACACGGAGATAGAGGGCAAACTCGTCGCGGCGACTGGCACCCTCCGCTTTTATCACGCTCCCGACGCTAAACCAGCAAACCCAGCCGTTGCCCGAGCTCCTGATTATTTTTACCTTGAGGCCGAAACCGCCCAAGTGCGGCTGATTAGCCCTTGAGGCCGACTCGCACAACTTGAGGGTTCACGTAGGGTGGGGTTCCCGCACATTCTAGATACGGGCGATTGAGGAGTGATGGAGGGCGGATTGACGGGCGGGAAACGTGGGCAGAAATAGTCTTTGCTTTTTCTTCGCCTTCTGCGTAGGATGGCCCGTGTAGATTCCCGAACCGGGAAGGGCCCCTTGTAGTAGACTCCGGCCTCTAGACCTTGGGGACGTATCCGGCCGGTAAACACCCGAAACGCGAGGAGCAGCCATGGCAGACGAAAAACAGAAGATGTTGGATTCGGCGATTAGCGCAATCGAGAAGCAATACGGCAAGGGCTCCATCATGCGGCTGGGCAGCAAAGACGTCTTCGTGCCCGTCAGCGTGATCCCCACGGGCTCAGTATCTCTCGACGCGGCGTTGGGCGTGGGTGGCTTCCCGCGTGGACGCGTGATCGAGATCTTCGGTCCGGAGTCGGGCGGCAAGACGACCCTGGCCCTCCATGCTATTGCCAGTGCCCAGCGTATGGGCGGGCAGGCAGCCTTCATAGACGCCGAGCATGCCCTGGACCCAGTCTATTCCCGTAAGTTGGGTGTGGACGTGGACAATCTGCTCGTTTCCCAGCCGGACAACGGGGAGCAGGCCCTTGAAATCACCGAAACACTGATCCGCACCAACGCCGTGGACATTGTTGTGGTGGACTCGGTGGCCGCGCTCGTGCCCAAGGCCGAACTGGAAGGCGATATGGGCGACCCTCAGATGGGACTTCAGGCCCGTCTGATGTCCCAGGCGCTGCGCAAGCTCACCGCCATCGTTTCCAAGTCCAAGACCTGCCTCATCTTTATTAACCAGATCCGCGAAAAGATCGGGGTGATGTTCGGAAACCCGGAAACAACTACGGGTGGCCGTGCCCTCAAGTTCTATGCCTCGGTGCGGGTGGACATCCGCCGCATCCAGGCCATCAAGGAAGGCGACAAGGTAGTCGGCTCGCGTACCCGCGCCAAGGTGGTGAAAAACAAGCTCTCTGCACCCTTCCGCGAGGCCGAATTCGATATCCTCTATGGTGAGGGCATCTCCAAAGAGACCGACCTGCTCGACCTCGGCCTTGAGAAGGGGATCCTCGAGAAGTCGGGCACGTGGCTATCTTTCGGCGGTGAGCGCCTGGGTCAGGGCCGCGAAAGCGCCCGCGTATTCCTGAAAGAGAACGCCGACATCGCCGATAAGCTGGATTCGGCCGTCCGCAAGACACTCGGCATTGCCGCCGGGCCACAAATCGAACCCGAGCCGGGAAAGCCGACCCTCGCCACTACTCATCCTGCTGTAGCTTCCAAGGCGCGCGCCGTGCGATAGCTCTATTGGACTTCGCGGAAGCTGGACCTGCTGCTGGAGCGGTACGGCGGGCAATGTGTGGCCGCTGGGCCAGGGCGCGCGGCTCACTTTGTGTCCTGGGGACGGCTGCCCTTCCGTCCCGGGAACACTGTACGACGTTTTTCTTGCCATAGACCTCTTTATTCTCTACACTTTGCCGAAGTCAGGGGGCGTTGGGAAGCCCCGGCCAGAGCGGAAGATGAATGCGCTAGCACGTCAGGGAATGGCGGCCACATTTTTTTGTATTGCGGCCGTGTTTGTTCCCGGAACAGTTGTTGCCGCCCCGGGTAGTGCTCCAGCAAAGCCTGCCGCGACGGGAGCTAGCTCAACCACGCCCGTTCATCGCCGCCGGCCCATTCTGATTGACCCTGCCAAAGACGACGTCGCAACCTTTGACGACCCCGTCGTGCGGGATACGGTAGTCGAAGCGCTCGGGCACGAGGATGGCGGAGTTGTCGTAGTGGATCCGAATTCTGGCCGCATCCTATCCGCCGTAAATCAGCCGCTGGTTTTTGGGACCGACTACATCCCCTGTTCCACAATCAAGCCGGTGATCGCCGTTGCGGCCCTGAACGAAGGCATCCTGACCCGCGATTCCATGCTCAAAGTTTCCCGCCGGCGTTACATGAACCTGACGGAGGCCTTGGCGCACTCAAACAACACATTTTTCGAGTCGTTGGGCAGCCAAATGGGGTTTGAAACCGTCACCAAATGGGCGCGCGAGTTTGGCCTGGGAGAGACGGTAGGCCGCGACATCCCCCAGGAACGCCCCGGAGAGGTGCCGGGAGTCCCTCCCGAGCATGGTGGGGTGGCGCGCATGTCGAGCTTCGGCGAGGGTTTCAAGATCACCCCCTTGCAGCTTGCGGGAGTGGCTTCGACTCTAGCGAACGGTGGAACTCTCTATTATCTTCAGTACCCGCGGACCGATGAGGAGCGCAGAAATTTTGCTCCGCTCGTCCATCGCAAGCTCGAGGTGGAACACTTGCTGCCGGACGTCCGGGAAGGCATGCTGGCCGCTGTTCTCTACGGCACAGCGAAACGGGCATTCGATCCCGGCGGCGACGAAATCCTGGGGAAGACCGGTACCTGCTCCGACGATGGCCGCAGGCTCGGGTGGTACGCGTCCTACAGCAATCCCGAGCACCCCCATCTGGTAGTGGTGGTTCTTTTGCGCGGCTACCGTCACCGCATCAATGGTCCCACGGCCAGCGCGGTTGCCGGGAAAATCTACCATCGCCTGCATGCGTTGAATTACAGTGTTCCCGCTGTGGCGAACGAAGAAAAATCCACCCTTACATCCGTCGGCAGCCACTAAGCAAGTCCGCTCTCGTCCCGCACGGAGCAGTTGGGTCCCCTCGCCTCATAAGCAAGCGCTGGCCTGCACTACCGACCGGGAAGGTTTTTCTGTCTGTACTCGTGAAAGCAGTCAGGGCAAAACGTATGGCTGAACTCGGCGTCGGAATGGCGCAAGAGATACTGGTCCAGCCGCTGCCACGTCCCGGGGCCCTGCCCGGGGCTGTCGTCGTTGCGAATCTTTCCGCACACGCAGCAGACCGGCAGCAGTTTTTCGTAAACTTCTACTCGCTTTCGGTCCGTCAAGTCACGGATGACCACCAGGCTCGCTGGGCGCCCATCGAAAAATGTCCGTTCCGCCTCGACTTCCGCGAGCAGTTCGCTGCCGTCGCGTCGCCGGGAGCGGACCTCGAATCGGCGCGGCACCGATTCACCGGCCATGCGCCGGCGATGCATGCTTGCCAGACGCGCAACCTCTTCGGGCGCCAGATGATCGGCGGGATTCATGCCGATCTCTTGCTCCGGTTTGGAGTAGCCGTGCAGGTGGGCATCGGCCAGATTGGCAAAAACGATTTTCCATTCCTGAATGATTCGCACGGCCACGGGCAGTCCCTCGAGCAGTTCCCGGAACCGCCTCTCGCTGGCGCGAAGCGCATTTTCCGCCTGCTTCCGCAAGGTGACGTCCACGCACAGGCCGATGAATCCGGCCAGCTTTCGTTCCGCGTCCCACAAAGGGATCCCGCGATCCAGGAGCCAGCGGTACTCGCCGTCATTGCGGCGCATGCGGTATTCCATTTCGTACGGCGTGCGTGTTTTCACGGCCTGGTCGAACGTGTCCAGGCAGCGTTGATAATCGTCAGGATGCAGCCCCTCGGCCCAGCCGAAGTTCAGTTCCTGCTCCAGCGTGCGCCCACGGAAATCGAGCCAGCCTTTATTCAGATAGGTCAGCGAACCGGCAGCATCCGCCATCCAGATGTAGGCGGGAGCCATGTCCGCCAGTGTGCGGAAGAGCGCCTCGCTTTCGCGGAGAGCTACTTCGCGGCGTTTGCGGGCGGTGGTTTCACGCAGGATGGCCACAAACTGGGGTTTTTCCGATGGATTGAGCGCGGGAAGCGAATTCCAGGTCATGTCCACCGAAAATTCTTCGCCACCGGAGCGGATCGCCGTTCCCTCGCGCGAACCCCGGTTGAGCAGCGTGCAGGGCTCGCCGGCCAGAAAGGCAGCGATGTCCGCAGCGCGCAGTCTTCCGTAAGATTCGGGAGCAAGTTCGGCCGTGCTTCGGCCTTTCATCGCCCCGGGTGGCAAGCCGAGAAGCTGGTGCATGGCGCGGTTGGCAAAGTGAATCTTTCCCTCCAGGCTGCTGATGACGACTCCGTCGCTCACCGATTCCAGAATGGCCTCGATGCGCCGCTCGGTCCCGGTGGCGGCTTCTTCGGTGATAATCCGCACGGCAGGCAGGGTAACTTCAATGAATACGAGAGGAAGGGCGATGAGGCAGCAGGTGCATGCGGTGGCCAGCGAATCGAGAACGAAACTTCCCAGATGCAAGCTATCGACCAGAAAGTTTGCGACGGTTACCGTCACGAAAATGATGGCCACGCTCTTCCACAGTAGATGGCGTGTTATCGTCGCGGCCGGATTCGGAGGCAGACCGCCCTTTGGTGCGACGGGCTGGGTTGCAGAGGTCACGAACGCTCCCCCATCACTATCGGCAGGATCTCACGAAGATTCAGCGACGGCGGAACACTTTCCGGCACGTTCTGGCGAGGAACACGCGCGCCCCTTCACATCTTTGAAGTGGATGAGAAACGGGTTAGCCTAAGCCTTCCGAGTGAGACTCGAGGGGCAAGCAGTGCTGGGAGAATCATGGGGAAATTGATCCACGCATTTTTCGCTCTCCTCATAGCCGCCGCGCTCGGCGCGCTCGCTTGGTCGGTCTCCCTTCGCAATGCTTCGGAACGGGAGATTTCCAGAGAAGCGGGGCTCGCCGCGCAGCTCGCCGTCGCCATGCAGCGCGACGTCGTGCTCTTTTTCCATGGGCGCGCGCGCTCCGGCCAGATCTTTTCCGGTTCGCTGGCGGCGATGGGAGTTGCACCGGACTCCATAGGTCCCATCCTGCTCGCGGCGCAATCGGTTTTCGACTTCCGTCATTTTCGCGCCGGCCATGAGCTTTCCATCGGCCGCTCCGTGATGGGTCAATTGCGCGCGGTGAGTTACCGCATCGATCCCGAACACGAGTTGTGGATCGCTCCGCTCGCTGGGAATTTCCACGCCGAAATCAAGCCGATTCCCATCACCACGGAAAATGCGGGAATTGCAGGCCGGGTCGAGAATTCGCTTTTCAACGCGGTCACCGACGCCGGCGAGCGCGCCGAGCTCGCGCTCTCCCTGGCCGATATTTTCGGATGGGACATGGACTTCAATACGGACACTCGCCCGGGCGACACGTTTCGCCTGGTGGTGGAAAAAAAGAAATACGCGGACGGCACGCTCGCGCTCTACGGCCGCATCCTGCTGGCGGAATACGTCAATGCGGGCCATCGCTATCAAGCCGTGCTGTTCCACGACGCCGAGGGGCATCCGGCCTACTACGGCGAAGACGGAAAAGCTTTGAAAAAAGCGTTCCTGCGCTCGCCGCTCGTGTTCCACGCGCCGATCACTTCGCACTTCAGCTACAGCCGCTTCCATCCCATTCTGAAAATCTACCGGCCGCATCTGGGGATTGATTACGGAGCGCCGGAGGGAGCGCCGGTACAGACCATCGGAAGTGGCCGTGTGATTTATGCGGCGCAGAGCGGCGGCGAAGGCAACATGGTGCGCATCCGCCACACGAACGGCTACGAGACCATGTACATGCATCTCTCGCGTATCCTGGTGCGCAACGGGCAGCAGGTCGAGCAGGGCCAGCGCATCGGACTCGTGGGCCACACTGGCCTGGCCACCGGGCCGCACCTTGATTTCCGCATCAAACAGAACGGCGTGTACCGCAATTTCGAGACGCTCAAGTTGCCGCCCGCCGACCCCGTTTCCCGCGCGCAACTTCCGCAATTCATTGCCGACCGCGACCGCTGGATCGCGTTGCTGCCCTCCACCGGCCCGCAGGTGGCCCAGGCGATTCCGCCCGCGACGCCGGTCCGACCTTCAGACCGTGCACCGAATCCGTAGCCACAGCGAGTTGGAGAATCACGCACTCCGGTGACGTTCGTCACAATCCCGCGTCTCCCGGTTGTGCTATTCTTGTTTTTGGTACTGCAGTCTTCCAGGCGGGCAATCATCATCGGATTTTCCCGGATGCGGGTCCGCGAGCCATCGAATGGGCCGGAATCTGCGGCTGCCAGGCGTTCCCGGCGGGGAAACCATTAGTACCCGGGGGGAGTCGAAGGAAATTAGGGGAAGAGTGAGGCCATGTCCACATTTGTAGAATCTGTGCAGACCAAAACGAAACGGGAAGTGATCGACCGCGCCGTAATCCGCTTTGCCGGCGACTCCGGCGACGGCATGCAGGTCACCGGAAGTCAATTCACGAACACTGTGGCTCTCTATGGAAACGATATCGCAACGTTTCCTGATTACCCGGCCGAGATTCGGGCCCCGGCGGGCACGATTCCCGGGGTCAGCGGCTTCCAGCTACATTTTTCGTCGAATGAAGTGTACACGCCGGGCGATGCGGTGGACGCGCTGATTGCCATGAACCCCGCCGCGCTCAAAGTGAATTTGCCGGATCTGAAAGCCAATGGCATCCTCATCGTCAATTCCGACAGCTTCCAGGAATCCGACCTGCGCAAGGCGCAAATGGATTCCAATCCGCTCGAAGATCATTCGCTCGACAAATATCGGCTCTTTCCTGTCGAGCTCGAGCGGCTCACACGCCTCGCGCTCGAAGAAGTCAAGATTGACGCCAAGGCCAAAGACCGCTGCAAGAATTTCTTTGCCCTCGGCATGTGCTACTGGCTGTACAACCGCTCGATGGAGCCCACGATCCGCTGGATTGAAGAGAAATTCCAGAACAAGCCGCTCCTCATCGAGGCCAACAAGCTCGCTCTCCGCGGCGGATATTCTTACTGCGAGGCGACGGAAGCGTTCCAGATCAGCTACGAGATTCCGCCCGCGCGTTTGAGCCCGGGTTTGTATCGCAGCATCAGCGGCAACCAGGCGCTCGCGCTCGGTTTTGTGACCGCGGCGGAGAAGGCGGGGCTCACTCTTTTCCAGGGCAGTTACCCGATCACGCCCGCCTCCGACATCCTCCACGAGCTTTCCTACTACAAAGATTTTGGCGTCATCACATTTCAGGCCGAAGATGAGATCGCGGCCATCACCTCCGCCATCGGCGCGGCCTATTCCGGAGCGCTGGCCATTACCACCACTTCGGGGCCCGGCATGGCGCTGAAGACGGAAGCGATGGGCCTGGCTGTGGCCGTGGAAATCCCGCTGGTGATCTGCGACATCCAGCGCGGCGGCCCGTCTACCGGGCTTCCCACGAAGACGGAGCAGGCCGACCTGCTCCAGGCACTCTTCGGTCGGAATTCCGAGGCGCCCATTCCTGTCCTGGCCGCTTCAAGTCCGGCGGACTGCTTCTGGACGGCCGTCGAAGCCAGCCGCATCGCCATCAAATACATGGTTCCCGTTATCGTGCTTTCTGACGGCTATCTGGCTAACGGCGCTGAGCCGTGGCGGATTCCGAGCTCCTCGGAAATTCCTCCCATTCCCGTGAGTTTTGTGAAAGACCCGGAGGGATTCTTCCCCTACAAACGCGATCCCAAGACGCTGGCGCGTCCGTGGGCCCTTCCGGGCACGCCAGGGCTGGAGCACCGTATCGGCGGCATCGAGAAGCAGGACGTCATCGGCAACATCAGCTACGAGCCGCTGAACCACGAGAAAATGGTACGCACCCGCGCCGCCAAAGTGGAGGCCATCGCCCAGGACATTCCGGACGTCACGGTGGAGGGCGACCAGAAAGGCGACCTGCTCGTGGTTTCCTGGGGCTCGACCGCGGGCTCGATCGCGGCCGCGGTCAAGGCCCAGCAGGCCCGAGGCAGCAAGATCGGCCACGTTCACCTGCGGCACTTGAATCCGCTGCCGCGAAATATGGGCGATGTGATCAAACGCTTCCGGAAAGTGCTGGTGCCGGAGCTGAATATGGGCCAGTTGCTCTGGGTGCTTCGCGCCAAGTATCTGGTGGATGCCGAGGGCCTGAACAAAATTCAGGGCCGGCCGTTCCGCCAGGCTGAGCTGGAAGATAAATTCACCGAGATGCTGTCCAATGGGGAGAAAGTGCAATGAGCACCGCAACTCTGCCGCCGTCGCTCACGCGCAAGGATTTTCAGACCGACCAGGAGGTGCGCTGGTGCCCGGGCTGTGGCGACTACGCCATTCTCGCCGCCGTGCAATCCGTATTCCCCGAACTCGGCATCCCGCGGGAAAAGTTTGTTATCGTCTCCGGCATCGGCTGCTCGAGCCGCTTCCCCTATTACATGAACACGTTCGGGTTCCATTCGATCCACGGCCGGGCGCCCGCAGTGGCCACCGGGATCAAGGCCATCCGGCCGGATCTCGAGGTTTGGGTGGCCACGGGCGATGGCGACGCGCTTTCGATTGGCGGCAATCACACCATTCACATGTTGCGGCGCAACGTGGGCGTCAAGGTGCTGCTGTTCAACAACCGCATTTACGGACTCACCAAGGGCCAGTATTCGCCCACTTCCGAATTCAACAAAAAAACCAAGTCCACGCCGTTCGGCTCCATGGATCGCCCCTTCAATCCTGTTTCATTGGCCATCGGCTCGGAGGCCACTTTCGTCGCGCGCTCGGTAGATGTTTTCCAGGCGCATCTGAAAGAGGTGCTCAAGGCCGCGGCCATCCATCGCGGCTCTGCGTTCATCGAAATCCTCCAGAACTGCAACATCTTCAATGACGGCGCGTGGACTTCGCTCACCGAAAAGGATGCGCGCACCGATCACGTTCTGCAGCTTGAACACGGCAAGCCGCTCATCTTCGGAAAGAACCGCGACAAGGGAATCCGGCGAAAGCCCGATGGCGATATCGAAGTGGTGAGCCTGGGCAACGGCGTCAGCGCTTCCGATCTCGTGGTGCACGACGCGCACCATCCCCGGCCGTCCTACGCCTTCCTGCTCTCACATATGGAGCACCGGCCCGGTTTCCCGACTCCCATCGGTCTGTTCCGCTCCTGGGACGACTTGCCGCGCTACGAAGACGTGATTCACGACCAGATTGACAAGGTCGTTGCCAAGCGCGGTCGCGGCGATCTCGATAAACTCCTCCGCACCGGCGACATCTGGGAAGTGAAGTAGCCGGAGCCCAGCGGTTTCGCTCCCACGGCTTAGAATCTGGTGGTATGCCCACCAACATCACACACGCTTTGGATAGTATCTACGCGCGACTGGAGCGCCAACTCGCGCAAGTTGCGCAGGCAATGCCGGCCGAAGAATTCTCATTCAAACCCGCGCCGGAAGTTCGCACATTCGGAGAGCAACTGCGCCACATCGCGGCCGTCCAATGGGTCGTGGGGGCCGCATTGTTATGCGAGACACCGCCCGTTGATGTTGGTGACGGCGACAGTGGCCCCCTTGCTATGAGCGAGAAGCATCAGCTCCTGGAATACGCGGCCGAGTCCTTCGTGTACCTCCGCCGAGCAATCAGCGCCGTCGACGACACCAGCGTGTTGGAGATGATTCCGCACCCGTACGATCCCCAAAACACCAAAGTGGAGCGCTTGGCTCTGATCGCCGGATACGCCAGCCACGGCTGGGAGCACTATGGACAGTTGGTAGTCTATGAGCGCTTGAAACGGATTGTTCCGCCGCCCAGCCGGCAAAACTGACGGATCGCCGGCAAAGGCGGGTCCCGAGCACGGGCCAACCCTTTGTGGCAAGATAGTTTTCGGGCGATGTTTCATCGCGCCTTGGTTATGCCCACTCTCACCGAACAACGCGAGCAGATCTTCGAGTCATTCCGCCGCTGGGGCTACCTGGAAGCGGACCTCGATCCGCTGGGCCTGTTTCGCATGCCTCCCGTGCCGGAGCTCGAAGGCGAGACCGAGGAACATGGGGCGGCGCGCGGGTTTTATTGCGGAACAATCGGCGTTGAGTTCGCGCATATTCTCGATCCCGCGCGACGCCGGTGGATTCAGGAGCGCATGGAAACACCGCCGGGTGCGCCGGACCGCGTACGTCTGCTCGAGCGGCTCGTCTCCGCGGACCTTTTCGAGCAGTTCATCCAATCGCGCTATCCGGGCGCCAAGCGTTTTTCGCTCGAAGGCAGCACATCGCTCATTCCCTTTCTCGATGAAGTGCTGGAAACAGCCGCCGCCCAGGGCGGCGAACATGTGTTGATCGGCATGAGCCATCGCGGCCGGCTCAATGTGATCTTGCACACCGTGGGCCGGCAGGCGGCCGAGATTTTCGCCGGCTTTGCGGACGTGGATCCGCGCAGCGTTCTGGGCGCCGGTGACGTGAAATATCATCGGGGCGCCACCGGCGAATTCCACGCGCGAAACGGCCACGACCTGCGCGTTCACCTCGTCTCCAATCCCAGCCATCTTGAATTTGTGGACCCCGTTGTGACGGGCCGCGCCTATGCCAAGCAAACGCGCGCCGGCCGCACCGGCAAGCAGCAGGTGTGGCCCATCGTGCTCCATGGCGACGGCGCGTTTTCCGGCCAGGGCGTTCTGGCCGAGACGCTGAATCTGGGCGGCCTGCGCGGCTACTCCGTGGGCGGCACGATCCATGTAATCGTCAACAATCTGATCGCCTTCACTACGCTGCCGGAGGATTTGCAATCTTCGCCATTCGCTTCCGATATAGCCCGCCGCGCGCCCATTCCCATCATCCACGTGAACGGCGAAGATGTGGATGCGGTGGTGCGCGTGGCCCAGATGGCCGCCGAGTATCGCGCCACATTTTCCAGCGACGTCGTCGTGGATCTGGTCGGCTACCGGCGCCACGGCCACAGTGAAGTGGACGACCCGACCGTCACCCAGCCGGTTCTGTATCGCCGCATCAAAGACCATCCTCAGCTCTGGCGCCTTTACGCGGAGCGCTGTGGGCTCGACGCGGAACCGGTGGCTGCGCGCGTCCGCGACTTGCTCGCCGAGCAGCAAAAGGAAGCCGTCAAATTCGAGAAGATCCCTTCCATGCGCAAACTGCCTGGCTACTGGGCGCCCTTCTTCGGCGGGCGCTACAAGCCGGAATACGAAGTCGCTACTCCGGTCCAAGCCGAAGAGCTGCGCGCCGTGGGCGAATTGCTCACACGGGTTCCCGACGGCTTCCACCCCCACCCCAAGGTGAAAAAGATTCTCGAGCAGCGCTTGGAGATGACGCGCGGCCAGCGGTCCGTGGATTACGGCATGGCGGAAGCGTTGGCCTTTGCCACGCTCTTGCGCCAGGGCGTCCCGCTGCGGCTTTCCGGGCAGGATTCGCGCCGCGGAACTTTCAACCAGCGCCACGCCGCTCTCTACGATACGGAAACGGAAGAGCCCTTTCTTCCGCTCGAACACATCGGCACGGGCGAGGTCTGGTGCGAGATCTTCAACTCGCCGCTTTCCGAGGCTGCCGTGCTCGGCTTCGAATATGGCGTGAGCCGGGATTATCCCGAAGCGCTCGTACTCTGGGAGGCGCAGTTCGGCGATTTTGCGAATGGCGCGCAGGTGCTCATCGACCAGTTCGTCGCCGCCGGCGAGGATAAATGGGGCCTGCTTTCAGGCCTTGTCATGCTGCTGCCACACGGGTACGAAGGACAGGGGCCGGAGCATTCGAGCGCGCGAATCGAACGCTTTCTGCACCTGGCCGCGCGTGACAACTTCCAGATTTGTCAGCCGTCCGATGCGGCGCAGTATTTCCATCTGCTCCGCCGCCAGGCGCTCCGCAAGTGGCGCAAGCCGCTCGTCGTTTTCACGCCCAAGAGCATGCTTCGCCATCCGGATGCTTCTTCGCCCATCGAGGCCTTTACGCGGGCGCATTTCCGTCCCGTGCTGCGCGATGCGGAAGTGGCCAGCGCCGGGCGTATCCTGCTTTGCACCGGCAAGATCGGCCACGAGCTGCGTGCCGAACGCAAACGCCGCGGTGATTCGTCCACCGCCATTGTCTTCCTCGATCAGCTCTATCCGTTCCCGGAGCTGGACCTCGCCGAAGCCCTCGCGCAACATCCCGATGCCCATGAAATCGTGTGGGTGCAGGAAGAGCCGGCGAACATGGGCGCTCTGTTTTTTGTCCTGCCGCGCCTCGAGCGCCTGGCGCCCGGCAAAGCCGTGCGCTCGGTCAAACGCTCCGCCAGCGCAACGCCAGCCACCGGCTCGGCCAAGGCCCACGAGATGGAGCAGGAGACGCTCCTCACTCTCGCCTTCACCACGGGCATGCACCAAGAGCAGTAGGACAGCCGGATAGCGTGTCCGCCGGCGGAGGATGCCCCACATGGGCACTTTTGCGATAGAATCCTCGCCCGACCTCGGCGATTTCTTGGCTACCTGGGGGCTGCAATGGCTGAACCAACCAAAGAAGAACTGCTTGCCCGGATCGCAGAGCTGGAAAAGCAGCAAGGCGCGCGGAGACGCGGCAGCCTGGAATTCCGTGTGGGCGAAAAAGGGGGCGTGAGCGTTTATGGCCTCGGCCGTTTTCCAGTCACGCTGTATTACGAACAGTGGGTCCGCCTGCTCGACGCCGCCGGCGGCCTGCGAGAGTTCCTCGAAGAAAATAAGAGCCGGCTTAAGATGAAGGACCAGAAGTGACGCGAGCCTCTGCTCGCGCACTCCAGCCGTTCAAACAGCGCAAACGTTCGCTGCCGGTCCTGTCTCGGTGATCCTGCGTCAATACGAATATTTCAGAGAAAACTGGACCAGCCGTGGGTTGCCCACGGTGGACGTGATCCTTCCCAGAGCCGGGACCGGGGTAGGAACACCCATAACATTGATCGTGATCGGTGGGGCTTCCACGTCCGTAATGGTCGGGTTGGCGAATGACGGATGATTCGTCAAGTTGAAAAAGTCCACCCGGAACCGCAAATTTTGGTGCTCGGCCACCCGGAAGTTCTTGTTCAATGTGAAGTCCATGTTCCCTTGCCACGGCCCAATGATGCAGTTACGGGGTGAGTCTCCATAGCCCGTCGACCCATCCGGTCCGACCACCGGGGCCGGCATGTAGGCCGCCGGGTTGACCCAGTTGTTCAGCCGTGATGCTTGATTGCCGGTGTTGAGGGCATTGGAGCAGCCGAAACCCGGAGCGAAAGAGGCCGTAATGGCCGGGCTGGCCAGGGCCACCGCCGATCCTCCGGCGGAATCCATGATCGTGAAGGGCGTTCCGGATTGCAGCAGAAGCACGCCCGAGATCGACCATCCACCCAAGGCATTGCCCGTGAAATCGTGCCGGTCCTTGTAGAACGGCAGATCGTAAACAAAGCTGGTGACCCAGCGGTTGCGGCGGTCGAAATCGGAGAGCCCGCGGGAATCGGTGGCGATGTCCTGGTTGTTGAAACGCGTGAGGAACGCCACGCTCGCCGTCGAGACGTCGTCAATCGACTTCGAAAAAGTATAGGCGCTCTGGAAATACAGGCCGTGCGCAAAGTGATGCGAGGCAGTGAGCTGCAACGCGCTGTAATGCGAATCCGAAATCGGCGAGAACGCCTCGAACGCGGA
>DASPSB010000064.1:0-16062 GCA_035624135.1 Candidatus Acidiferrales bacterium
TGAGCCCATGTACACAGACAGCGCTTCGCTGATCTGTGTGAGCGGCACGCCCAGGCTCCGCGCCTTTTCACGCTCGATAGCCACCTGGTATTGCGGGTCGTTCGCAGTGAAGGAGCTGTACAACCCGCCCACGATTTTGCTTTGGCTTCCCGCCCTAATCAGGCTTCGCACGGCGTCGGCCAGAGACTCCACCGAGCTGCCCCCGCGGTCTTCTACGACAAACTGGAAGCCTCCGTAGGTGCCCAGCCCCCAGATGGGGGGAGGCGGGAACGGTACGATGGTTGCACCGGTGATCTGCGAAAGCGGCCCGCGCACGCGGTTAAGCACCGACGCCACGGAATGTGCCTCGCCCGGCCGGTCCGCGATTTCCTTCATGCTCGCATAGATGATTCCGAAGTTTGTCGCCTTCGTGACCTCCCCTCCGCCCGAGACGGCGAAATTGCCCTCCACTTCCGGCACTTTGGAAAGCACAGCGGCCGCTTGGTCCGCCACTTTGCCTGTGTAGTCCAGCGAGGCTCCGGGCGGGGCCTGAAGCACCACCATGAAATAGCCCTGGTCCTCGTCCGGCACGAAAGCCTGCGGCACGCGACGGAAAATGGTGTAGCCGGCAAACGCGCACGCCAGAAAGAGCGCGAATACGGCCAGCCGGTGACGCAGCGCGTAGGTCAGCGTCGCCCGGTAGGTCAGCGTTCCTGCTTCGACCATCCGGTTGAATAGACTAAAGAACCAGCCGTGCGCCCCGCCTTTCCCCAACAGCAGCGCGGCGAGCGCGGGAGATAGCGTCAGCGCGTTGAATGCGGAAATGGCCACCGAGAATGCGATGGTCAGCGCGAATTGGCGGAAGAGAATGCCCGTAGTACCGGGAAAAAACGCCACGGGAACGAACACCGCAATCAGCACCAGCGAAGTCGCCACCACGGCTCCGGCGACCTCACCCATTGCTTCCGACGCAGCGCGATGTGCGTCCCTCTGCCCCTCGCGGATGTGGCGCTCTACGTTCTCGATCACCACAATTGCGTCGTCCACCACCAAGCCCGTCGCCAGCGTCAGCCCGAAGAGCGTCAGCGTGTTGATCGAAAATCCCAGGAGCTTAACAAATGCGAAGGTTCCGATGAGCGAGACGGGAATCGTCACTGCGGGAATGAGCGTACTCCGCCACTCCTGCAAAAAGATGAAGATCACCAGAAGCACGAGCGCCACCGCCTGCAGCAGCGTCCGCAGCACGTCCCGCATCGATTCGGAAACCTCTTGCGTGGTGTCGAACGCGATCAGGTATTTCAATCCCGGCGGAAACCGCGGCGAGAGCCGCGCCAGTTCCTCTTTCACCCTGCGATCCACTTCCAGCGCGTTGGCGGTCGGGAGTTGCGTTATCGCCACGCCCACCGTCTCGTATCCGTTGAATCGCAGGTTTGAGCCGTAATCCTCAGCGCCCAATTCGGCGCGCCCCACATCTTTCAGCCGCACGAGACTGCCGTCCGGGTTGGATTTCAGCACGATATTTTCGAACTCGGCGGGTTCCGTAAGCCTGCCCAGTGCGCGCACGCTGATCTGGAACGCCTGGTCACCGCTCGCGGGCGGCTGGCCCAGTTGACCCGCGGCCACATTCACGTTTTGCTCCTCAAGAGCGCTCACTACATCTGCCGCGGTCAGCGAGCGGCCCGCCAACCGCAATGGATCGAGCCACAGCCGCATGGCGCATTTGCGCTCGCCAAAGATGAACACGTCCGCGACGCCGGGAATCCGCTTCAGTGCGTCGCGTACGTACAAATCGATATAGTTCGAAATGAATAGGGTGTCGTATTCGCCGTGCATGGCAAAGAATCCCGCGGCGAGAATGAAGCCCGTCGGACTCTTCGCCACCGTGATCCCGTTGTTCTTTACTTCGTTTGGTAGCCTGCCGACGACTCCGCTGATGCGGTTCTGCACGTCCACGGTGGCGAGGTCGATGTCGCGGTTCACGTCAAACGTGATGATGATTGTGCTTGAGCCGTCGTTCCCGCTCGTTGAGGTCATGTACTTCATCCCGGGCGAACCGTTGATGGCCTGTTCGAGAATCGTGGTGACCGCGCTCTCCACCGTTTGCGCGTTCGCTCCGTTGTAAAACGAAGACACACCCACCTGGGGCGGAGAAAGATTGGGATACTGCGCCACGGGAAGTGTGGGGATGGCCACCGCCCCCGCCAGGATTATCAGCAGCGCGCACACCGTGGCAAAAATGGGACGGCGGATGAAGAAGTCAACGAACATGGAAGGTCGGGTTCCTCAGGGTTTTGCAGCTTCTGTCCGCGCTTCGACCACCGGAGTTCCGTCGGCCAGCGCCTGCGCTCCGGACACGATCAGCTTGTCGCCCGGGTTCACGCCTTCGAGCACGGTGTAATCGTTCCCATACACCTCGCCCACGCGGATCAGCCGTTGCCGCGCCACCAGGCCTTTGCCTTCCTCCACGGCCACAAACGCGAAGTACTGGCCGTTGATCCGTGTCACCGCCGTAACCGGCACCACTGGCCCCTGGTGCCGGCCCCAGGTGATCCGCGCGCGTGTAATTTCCGAGGTGCGGAGTTGCGCTTTGTGATTATCCACCGCGGCCTTCGCCAGGATAGATTGCGTGTCCGCATTGACCTCGGGCGAGACAAATGTGATTTGCGTTTTTGCCAGCACGTTCTCCCCGCTGTCCAGCAGTTCCACCGGCAGGCCCACGCGCAGGTCTTTTGAACGCTCGACGGGGACAGAAATGTAGGCTTCGAGCGCCCCCGGCTGATCTACCGTGGTCAACACGCTCGCCACCGTCACGCGGTCGCCCACGCGGACTGGCACGTCGCCCACAATTCCGTTCATCGGTGCGGTCACTTCGTAGTAGTGCAGTTCCACCCGCTGCTGGCGCACCTGGGCATCCATGGATTCCACATCCGCCTTGGCCGTGTCCAGCGCAGTCTTTGCCGTATCCAGGTCCTGTTTGCTGATCACACCCGCCGCGTACAGTTTTTCCGAGCGCTCGTACTGGATTTGGGCCAGGCGCAGCGCCGCTTCCTTTGACGCCCGTGTTGCTTCCTGGCTTCCCACCGTGGCCTCCTGCTTCCGCGGATCGATTTGCATCAGCGGCGTCCCGGCCTTCACCGTATCGCCCGAGGCCACAAAAATTTTCGTCACCTGGCCTTCGACTTGTGGATTGATGATCGCCGAATGTCGCGAGCGGAGTTGCGCCAGGTATTCCGTGGTCTGCGGCACAGAAGCGGCCTGCGCCACAACGAACTTCACGGCCATGGCCGGTTGCTCCGGCGCATTGCTTCCCTCAGCTTTGCGGGAACATCCCGTCCCTGCGAGCGCAGCCGCCGCTAAGGCCGCCGCCCAGGCGAGAGTCCCCACACTCCCCCGGATTCCCATGGTCTTTATTCTATCGTTCTTTTGGCCGGAATTCGGGCGCTTGCGCCCCGGCTGTAATTGGGATGTGTCTTCGAGGAGTCTGGTTCCCGAAATACTTCAGCAGCCCGTTCGCCCAGCGCTTAAGCCTGCGGATGGGTTTGCAAGTAGGACCTGGCTCTCTTAATTCTTTCATTCGCGACGTCGGCGAACGCGTTCCACTTATCCACCCACTCGTTGTACAGATCATCATCATCCAGGTGATCTTTGGCTCTGAAGTAGGCGTGCACCATGTCCTGCTTCGCCTCAAATAGCCGCGATTCCCATTCCGAGCGGTCCAGAAATGGCGTGTCCGGGGGAAGTTCCGCACCCGAGAGCAGCGCCCGCGCGGTTTCTGCCCGGCCGAGGTCATAATACTCGGACACTTCCTGGTCCGTCATTGCGCGTGACTTCGAGCTCTTGGACCCGCTTGCGGAGGAGGAGCCGGCCTTTCCACTCTGCCCGCTGGCCGCCGTTTGTGCCGGCGCTTCTTCCTTCAATTTCGAAAGCTCCCCGGGGCCCGAGCTGTGCGCCACATCATCGTCTGTATAGGAATGTTTCTGCGCGGTCGCTTGGGCTTTGCCCTGCTGCCGCAGTGACCGGGCCGCATCGCCCAGTGATTGCGGCTGGTCAGCACTGGCTGCCGCGTTCGCGGGGGGCCTCGCGGTTGCGCCGGAAAGGTCGAGCGGCGGCGTTTCCTTCGCGTTGAGAGCGGTCGTGCGCTCCACATCCACGTCCGCAATCGCTACCGAGACCTCTTTCCCCTCCGCATCGGTGCAGATCACTTTTCCGCTTTCCACACGGTATTTGTCGAATTGTACGACGCTGCCGTTTTTCATCGCTAATCGGTAGGCAAACGTGGGGGAAACTGCTAGCACCGCGAAAAGAGCAATGAGGCCAAACCTCCAGGAACTTTTCATGGGCGCCTCCTGCGGCAGGCTCATTAACCGTTTCTTGCGTCTGAGAGTTTCTTCTTTCTCTTCCGCCTTTTCTCTGCCTTTGAAATCCTTCCCTGCCCAAGGCGTGCCCACTTGGGCCATCCATACAAAGAGCACGCGGGCTTCCTAAACTCAAAGTCTGTCTTCGGACTTGGATTGCAGCAAACAAAGCACTTGCCGGCGCAGCGGGCTTGCAGAGGGGGTAAAATTCTCCTCACGGGGAAACAATTAACCCCTAAGCAAGGAGATGAATCGCCTCACGTTTGAGGGACCGTGTGACTGTTATGCGTTCAAGCCGTCCGACTCAGATGCCCTTGGTCTTGCAGACAACTGGGAGAAATCGACGGTATTCGAGACTCAGATGCTGAGATCTTCTCACCCTCTCGTCCCCCACCGGCGAACTATAGTTCCCGCCGGCCTTCCATGGCCTTCGACACGGTGACCTCGTCCGCGTATTCGAGGTCGCTCCCCACTGGGATTCCCATCCCAATGCGCGTCACGCGAACGCCAAGCGGCTTGATCAGCTTGGAGAGATACACGGCCGTGGCCTCACCTTCGGTTGTCGGATTCGTGGCGATGATGATCTCTTCTACCGCGCCCTTTTTCAGCCGTTCGAGCAGGCTCTTGATCTTCAATTGATCCGGCCCCACTCCGGTCAGCGGCGACAGTGCCCCGCCCAATACGTGGTAGAGCCCGTTGTATCCGCGCGTTTTTTCGATCGGCACGATATTATGCGGCTCTTCCACCACGCAGATGCATTTCGGAACCCGCGCCGGATTGCGGCAGTAGAGGCACGGGTCCGTGTCTGTCACGTTGTTGCAAATCGAGCATTCCCGCAGGTTGTTCTTCGCCGCAAGTATGGCCGCGGCCAGCGATTCCGATTCCTCGCGGTCTGCCCGCAGCAGGTGGAACGCCAGCCGCTGCGCCGTCTTCTGTCCGATGCCGGGCAGGCGCTTCAACTGCTCCACGAGGTTGGCGATAGGTTCGGCAAAATCAGGCATGGGTGATTGGTTGTGGCAACTGCGGCGGCCTGCAACTCCGGCCCCGCCCTGCGGGACCGGCATTCTTCATCAGAAAAGTCCCGGAATCTTCAGTCCCGCAAGGTTCGGCAGGCCGCCGGCCAGGCCCCGCAATTGGTTCTGCAGCTCTTCGTCCACTCGGCGGCTCGCGTCGTTCACTGCGGCCAGGATCAGCTCGCCCAGCATCTCCACGTCTTTACCCGCAAAGACTTCCGGATCGATGCGCACTTCCGTCAGGCGCTTCTGGCCGTCCATCTTTACGCTCACCATGCCCGCGCCCGCCGTGGCTTCTACGCGGATGTCACGCACTTCCCGCTCCAGCCGCTCCTGGAGTTGTCCGAACTGGGCCAGCATCTGCTGCAGAGCCTTTACTTCCATGGTCAGTCCTCGTCGCGGTGCCGCACGTCGCGGATTTCGCCGCCGAAGCGCTCCAGCATCGCCCGCACCACCGGATCGCGCTCGAACCTCGTGCGAAGATCTGCCGGCGCCGAGCGCCGCGCAGGAGCGCGTCCCGTTCCCCCCTGCGACGCGTCCAGTTTAACACAGACGCGCAATGGCTGGCCCACTACCTGGCTCGCAATCGTCCGCAGCCGGTCCATTGCGTCGCGCGTCGTCTCCAGCATTTCCGCCAGCGCGCTACGGTCACGCGGAAAATATACGCGCATCTCGCTTCCGTCCAGCTCCCATCGCGTCACCTGCTCCACGAGCGTCGCCAGCATTTTTGTCTGCCCGCGCACCGCCGCGAGAATCGATTCCACCTTCACCGCTTCGATGCCCTGAAACGTGCCCGCAGTCCGCGCGATTGCGCCAAGGCTCGTCGTGGGCAGAGGGCCTGAGGGCGCGTTCACCGTTCGGCCGCTCGCGCCAGCAGGGCTCGCATCCATCCGCGCGGCGCGCTCCTTCGGGTGTGTCTCAGTTCGTGCTGCTCCCTTAGAAGACGTCCTGCTTCCGGTAGCCTCGCCGGCGGCTACCGGTGGCGCTGCGGAAGAACGCGCTGGACCGGTACTCGCGGCTCCGCTCCGCGCGGTGCCTGCCAGTGCCTGCTCCAGCGGGACCAGCCGCATTGCATTCACCATCCGCAGCAGCCCGAGCTCCAGGTGCAGTGCCGGATCCGGTTTGCGGCGCAGGTCGTAATCCGTTTCCAGCAAAATGGAGAAGAATCGCGTCAAATCCTCTTCGCTGAATCGTCCCGCCTGCTCCCGGATGCCTGCCCGTTCGTCCTGCGGTGCGGCAACCAGCTCGGACTCCGCTCCGGCCACGCGCGCCACGAGCAGGTTCCTCACGTGTCGCACCGCCTCACGCACAAAATGCTGCAAGTGCCTTCCTTCGGCCACCAGACGGTGGGCCAGCGCCAGCGCGCGCTCCGCCGACTGCGCCGAGATTGCGCCCATCATTTCGTCCAGCACTTCTTCCGGCACCACACCCAGCAGCTCGCGCACCTGATCGCCCGTGATCCGGTTCCCGCAGTAGGCGATGGCCTGCTCCGTAAGCGACAGGGCATCGCGGACGCTGCCCTCCGCCGCCCGCGCAATCACCGCAATCCCCGCCCGATCGATCTCCAGTTTTTCTTTATTCGCGATGTTTTCCAGTGCTGCCACAATTTCCTGGAAAGAAAGCGACCGGAAATGGAAGTGCTGCGACCGCGACTGGATCGTATCCGGCAATTCCTCCGGCTGGGTCGTGGCGAGAATGAACAGCACGCGCTCCGGCGGTTCTTCGAGCGTTTTCAGCAACGCATTCGAGGCTTCGTCGGTGAGCTGGTGAGCCTCGTCGAGAATCACCACCCGATACCGGCCTCCGGCGGAGGCGTAACGCACCGTTTCACGCAATTCGCGGATCTGGTCGATTCCCCGGTTGCTCGCCGCGTCGATTTCCATCACATCCAGTGAATTGCCCGTGGTCACGTCCCGGCAGAACCGGCACTCGTTGCACGGTTCTGGCGTGGGTCCCTTCTCGCAATTGAGCGCTTTCGCCAGGATTCGCGCCGTGGTGGTTTTCCCCACGCCGCGCTGTCCTGAAAAAATGTAAGCGGGAGGGATTCTCCCCGCCCGAATGGCATTTGCCAGCGTCCTCGTGATGTGTTGCTGCCCGGCGATTTCCTCGAATCGCTGCGGCCGCCACTTCCGTGCAATGACCTGATAGCTCATTCTTTTCCTACCATCGAGTAGCTAACGTCAGTGAAGTTTTGACCGTGCGTTTTCCCGTCCCCCGCCCCTTCGAGGAACTTCGGGATCTCTGCGGCACACGAAGCTGTCCCGCTACCGTTGCTCCCTTCCGGGCCTGGCGGGGTTTGCGGGGGCTTGTTGCACAGAGCCCGAAGTTCCACGATCGGGCTCGCAGGTCCCGCACTCAAGCGGCCCAGCGAGCGTCAACAGTGCCGAGTGTACCACGGGATGCCGGGCTCGCCGGTTGCCCCTGCGGTCCCCACCGGCCCTCAATTCCCACCGTGCCCACTTGGAAACTTCCCCGCCATTTTCCTCTCCCCGCCACCCTCCCCTGCGGCTAGTCTAGTTCTCGGATTCCTCCGAATCTCGACGCAGCGCCAGCGTTGGCCCAACGAGACGGGGCAGGAGGAACGTATGAAAGCACGTCTGTGCCTCGGCGCTGCGCTTGCCCTGTTGCTCGCTGTCGCCGCACCCGCCTTTGCTCAGAACCACCAGCTTCTGCAGGGCACCCAGATTAAACTCACGCTCCAGAACGGTCTTTCCACCTCCGTCGCCCGCGACGGCGATCCCTTCACCGCCGTCGTTGCCGAGCCCGTTTTCAACGGCTCGCAGGTGGTGCTTCCCGCGGGCGCGCGCGTCAACGGCACCGTTGGCACTATCTATCGCTCGCGGCATTTCGGGCTGCTTCGCGGCCAGTCTTCGATGAACATCACATTCCACTCCATCGAGATTGACCACCACGAATATCCCGCGCAGATGAGCCTGCTGGCCATCACTCAGGCCACCGGCCGCGCATCGGGCGACGGGCGTAAGGATCTGAAAATTGAGGAAGGCACCGTCGTGCAGGAGAAGCGCGACATGAAATCCGTCGCTACCGACGTGGCGCTCGGCATGGGCGGTGGCAGCATCGTGGGTGAAGTTTTCAGCCACGTGCTCCGCGGCTTCGTCATCGGCACTGTGGCATCAACCGCCTATGTGATCGTGAAAAAAGGGAAGGACGTCGAGCTTCCGGCGCAATCCGGCTTTCTTGTGCGCATGGACAACACCCTGGAAGTTCCGCCGCTCGCGGCCATCGCCGTACCCGCAGTCAGCCAGCCGTAGCAGCGCCTAGCGCCGCATAGGCGGTCGGAGCTTCACCTCTCCCGAGCGAAGCCGGGGGCTCCCATTCTGCCCTTCAGTTTCCCGGATGGTCCTGCGGCATACTGAGTCCCCACATGTCGCCCGATTGAAGTTTGCTCACTCCTACCGTCCAGCGCCGGCTGGTTCTTTGCGTCCAGCACACGAGGAACAGCACCGGTTTGTGCTCGGGCGCCCGCGAGCCGTCGCGCCCGATCCGCCGGATTGCCAGCACGCTTTGCTCTTCCGGTTGGTGCTTCAGGTCCAGCATACAACCGCTGGTGCTCACGTTCAGGGTCACGGTGCGCTCGGAAAAATATTGCCTCGAGCGGTCGAACCCGTACACCTCGATAGAGAAGGGAAGCTTCAGCCGCGGCTCGCGCCTGCGGTCGCGCTGCGCTTCCTCGGTCAGCTCGTCCCAGCGTGTCGGCTCGGTCTGGCTTTCCGTTCCCCGTGTGCTCATGATTCTCTCCCGCGCCTCATTTTGCTGCGCGGCGCTTCAGAAATCGGTAGAGGCTGGTCCGCCCTATGCCCAACATCTGCGCGGCGCGCAGCCGGTTTCCCTGGCAGCTTTGCAGTACGCGTTCGATGTGTTCCCGGCGCACTTCCTCCAACGTCAATGAGCGCCATCCGGTCTCTACCGGCGTTTTGCCTTCGGGCATGCGCAAGGATTCGGGCAGATCCTCGAGATCAATCACCTCGGCTGCGGTGGTTATGCAGGCGCTCGAGATCGCATTCTCCAGTTCGCGCACGTTTCCCGGCCACCCATGGCGCGCGAGCCGGGCCATCGCACGCTGCGTGAATCCTTCCAGTTTCCGTCCGTAAGCCTCGTTGAACTTCATCAGAAAATGATGCGCCAGCAGCGGAATGTCCCCTGCCCGTTCCGTCAGTCCGGGAACGCGAATTTCCATCATGCTCAGCCGGTAATAGAGGTCTTCGCGGAATCGTCCCGCCATCACTTCCGTGCGAAGGTCGCGGTTGGTGGCCGCCACGAGCCGAACCTCCACCCGGCGCACTTCCGGCGATCCCACCCGCTGGATTTCCCGGTTCTCGATCACGCGCAGCACTTTTGCCTGCAGGCCGGGCGACATTTCCGCGGCCTCATCGAGGAACACCGTCCCGCCGTTGGCGAATTCAAACAGCCCCGCGCGCGTCTCGTGCGCTCCCGTAAACGCGCCCCGCACGTGCCCGAACAGCTGGCTTTCCAGAAGCGTTTCCACCAGCGTCGAGCAATTGCACACCGCGAAGCGTTCTCCAGCTACCGCGCTCATCTGGTGCAGCGCCCGGGCCACCAGTTCTTTGCCCGCTCCCGTGGGCCCGGTCACCAGCACATTTTTGTAATGAGGAGCCACTTTCCGCATCAGCTCGATCATTTCCACCATCGGTGGGCTCTGTCCCACGATTCCGTGCTGGCTCAACTCGGCGAGCAGACTTTCTTCCAACGCATGTACGCGCTGCCGCCGCGCGCGAAGCTCCGCGATTTCATCAAGCGTGCGCGCCAGCCGCGCCGCCTCCAGCGGCTTCGTTAGGTAATCGCGGGCCCCCCGTCGGATCGCTTCGATCGCTGCGTCGATCGAATAGAAGGCCGTCATCAACAGCACGTCGAGCGAGGGATCGACCCTCAACGCCTGCTCCAGGAATTCCAGTCCGTCCATCGCCGGCATGCGCACATCCGTCAACACCGCCCGGCAGCGCCGCTTCCGTACCGCCGCCAGCGCCTCTCCAGGCTCTGTTGTTCCCATGGCCGGGAATCCCAGGCGTTCCAACAGTTCCACGGCCGACGCCACCAGGTCCCTTTCGTCGTCCAGCACACACACGGATAGCCCTGCGCGCTTATCTCGATTTCCCGGCACACGCGCAGCCTGCGACGGCACACCCGAGGCGAGTTCCACGCCTGGCACCTTTGTGGTCCTCTTCTCGTTTATATCGGCGGAGGATTCGGAAGCTTCAATCTCCGGGCGTTCGTAAGGTTATTGTGCAGCCCAACCGTTGCGGAGTGATCGGAACCACATCTCGTGGAAATTGCAACGCAGCACGCGGCGGGCACTCGCAAAGACTAGTTCAGCCCCGCCGCGCGTCCCCTTGTCGTGTCGAGCACCAGATTCGCTCCGGTGCTCGGCGAATCTTCGGTCGGCCACACTTGGCTTAGCGACAGTTCGTAGAGCGCTCCATTTTCTCTTTCCATGATCTGTCGCGCCCTATAGGCCACAGGGAAGCAACGCGAGGGCGCCGCAGCCTCCAACAGCCGGATGAACACCAATGCCCCCTGGCGCACGCGCTGCCGGATCAACACCGACCTTTGATCGCCCTCCCCCCATTGCAGCGCTGTCCGCTCCACAAAGAATTGCTCCTTGAGGTCCCAGCCCGAAACCTCCACGCGGTACATCATGACTTGGTCGTCCATGTTTTTCTCCGGCAGCGAACACTGCACGGCGCATGCCGATCCGGAGATCTTCTGAGGCCTTGATTTCTCATGGGTTTTCGTGAGGGGCTTCCGGGTGGAACGCCGGCCGGGTGTTGCAGGTAGGAACGCTGTGTTTCTCTATGGAACTGCGTGAACCGCGCCTAGCGAGCGCCTCCCTAATAGTTCATGAACAGCAGACCCACGGCTTTCGGCGCCAGCCAGCGGAATACTCTGCCGTATACAAGCCAGGCCAGCACAAGTCCCATCAACGCCATCTGCGATCCTCGATAGAAATCCAGCAGCCGCAATGCTGTTCTTTCCGGCAGCAGCAGCGCGATTCCTGTGCTTCCATCGAGTGGAGGCACGGGCAGCAGGTTAAACGTCATCAGGATTAGATTCAGCATGAAGAAAATGCTCAGCAGTATGGCGAGGAATCCCAGCCTGGGGTCAGTTGCTTCTATCAGCCGGGCAAACGATGGACTGTCAGAAAGCTGGAATACTCCCCTGGAGAGTCCCCAGCGGATTCCGATGCCTGCCAGGACCATAAGCGCGCAATTGGCTCCCGGACCAGCCAGCGCCATCCACCCGGCGCGTCGCGGATGGTTCCTCTGCCAGTTCGGGTTGTAGGGAGCACTCGCCCATCCCATCATCCAGCCGCTCAAGAAATAGGTAATCCAGGGAACCAGCACCAGCCCGAACGGCTCGCGCTGGATATGCGGAAGGGGGTTCAGCGATACCTGTCCGGCTTCAAACGCGGTTGGGTCGCCGCCCAGTTTCCCCACCAGCGCGTGCGCGCCCTCGTGGCAAACGGTGGAAAATAGGAATGCGATGTACCAGAAAAATCCTAGCGTCACCACCTGGGGGTCGAAGTCCATGCCTCCGCTAGACTAGGGGCAGCCCCGCCAGTTCGCAAGCCGCGCCCGCGACGGCGCGCGCAGTCCTCTCACTTGCTGTTTTCTAATCGGTCGTCCGCACTCAGCAGCAGCCCCCGGAAACGGGCATCCCGGCCGCAATCGCTGGCGGTCCAAACGCTTCCTGCGGAATCGGTCTGCCGTGCAGCGTCTGCCAGCACCGCCGCGTTGCGTCGAACAGCACCAGGATCACTCCGACCACGAAGATGGTCATCAGCGTTGTATCCAGGTAGCCCTGGAATCGCGTCCCCGTCTGCTGCGTCAGCGGCCAGAAAATGTTTCTGATCGAAAGCACGCCCGCGAAGATGGTCGTCACTCCCACGAACAGCATCGGCACGGCGGTAATCCACGCGTACTTTGCCCTCCCCATATTCACCAGAAAGGCCGTGCCCACCGCCAGCGCGAGCGTGGCCAGCAATTGGTTCCCGGTCCCGAATAGCGGCCAGATCGTCGAGATATTTCCCGTATAAATCATATAGCCCCAGGCCCAAACCACCAGGAAGGAGGTCACCAGGTTGCCCGGCAGCCACGCCTGATTCGCCATCGGCTTGTACACTTTGCCCACGATTTCCTGGAGGACATAGCGCGCCACCCGCGTGCCCGTATCAATCGTCGTCAGGATGAACAGCGCCTCGAACATGATGGCGTAGTGATACCAATAGCTCATCAGCCTCGTCATTCCCGGGATGCCCCTGAAGATCTGCGCCATGCCAACCGCCAGCGACACCGCGCCGCCCGTGCGCCCGGCCAGTTTCTCGCCCACCTCCGCCGAGAAGGTATCCAGATTCACAGTGGCGTAGCCCAGCTTGCTGAAAACGGCCGGAGCCGCGTTGATGGCGAAGTAGTCGCCGGGGAACAGCGAGCACGCCGCGATCAGCGCAAGGACGGCCACCAGTCCCTCGCACATCATCGCGCCGTAACCAATGAATCGCGCGTCCGTCTCTTTGTCGATCATCTTCGGCGTCGTTCCCGAAGATACCAGTCCGTGGAACCCCGAAATCGCTCCGCAGGCGATGGTTACGAACAGGAACGGATACAGCGGCCCTTTGATGATCGGCCCGCCTCCGTGCACGAATTCCGTTACCGCCGGGAACCGGATGTCGGGATGAACGATGAACACTCCAATCACGAGGGCCACGATGGTCCCCAACTTCACGTAGGTGGACAGGTAGTCCCGCGGCTCCAGCAGCAGCCACACCGGCAGCGCTGAGGCAATAAAACCGTACGCGCACATCAGCAAACAAATCTGGTGTGCGCTGAACGTGAACCCCGGCGCCCAGGAACTCTGCGCCACCCAGTGGCCCGCGATCACGGCTCCGATCAGTAGCGCCACGCCCAGCGTGCTGGGAAGCCTGACTTTGATCTTCCCCGGCTCGCTCTTGAACATGTACAGCCCCATACCGATCGCGATCGGGATCGTCATCGCGATGGTGAACACGCCCCAGGGACTGTTGGCCAGAGCGTTCACCACTACGATGCCCAGCCCCGCCAGCACCACCAGCAGGATCAGCAACACCGCAAACATTCCCACCAGCCCTGCGAACGGGCTGACTTCCGTCCGCGCAATGTCTGCCAGCGACCGGCCTTTATGCCTGATGGAAGCCACCAGCACGACCATGTCGTGCACGCACCCGGCCAGCACTGCGCCGATCACGATCCAGGCAAACCCTGGCGCAAACCCGAATTGCGCCGCCAGCGTCGGCCCCACCAGCGGGCCGGCCCCGGCGATGGCCGCAAAGTGGTGCCCGAACATCACCCACTTTGGCGACGGCACGTAATTGTGACCGTCTTCGTAAGCGTGCGACGGCGTCACTCGCCGGTCATCCAAGGACAGAGCTTTTGCCGCAATGAACGCACTGTAATACCTGTATCCGATCGCAAAAATACCCAGCGCAACGAGTAGCACTGGAAATGTATTCATGGAACGCGCCTCCTCGAGACCCCTGAGCTCCGGCCCGGCGGCACCTGCCCGAGCATCTTGCGGCGCAGTGTACCACTGCGCGGATGCGGCGCGCTAGATGCCCACGCCCGCCCCGCTGTACAGCATTCTTGCATCCGCGGTCCGCACACTCGGTGAGGTGTGTCACTCCGCGTTGTGAGCAGGGCGGCAGGCCGTCCCCGTGAGACCCACATTTCATGACGCTCCGGTCGCTGGCGTATTGATGCCCCTGCGGGCGTTTGTTAGGCTGGACGCATACCGCACTGGCGCGGAGAGGTGTCTGAGTGGTTGAAAGAGCCCGCCTCGAAAGCGGGTAGCCTGGCAAAACCGGGCTCGTGGGTTCGAATCCCACCCTCTCCGCCATGCACCGCATGGTGCATGGCTCCGCCACGTACCCTACGGTACGTCGCTCCGCCATACACCGTATGGCGTTTATCTCCTCGCCGCGAAAAACCCCTGCAACAGCCCCGCGCACTCCTCCGCCAGCACTCCCGGCGTCACTTCCACTCGATAGTTCACCATCGGGCTCGTCAGCACCGCGAAGCACGACCGGAACGCTCCGCCCTTCGGATCATCCGCTCCGTACACTACGCGGTCCACCCGTGCCTGTACAATCGCGCCCGCGCACATCGCACACGGCTCCACGGTCACGTAGAGCGTCACACCCTCCAGCCGGTGATTCCCGGCCGTACGTGCCGCCGCTCGCAGCGCCAAAATCTCCGCGTGTGCGGTCGGGTCGCATTCCTCGATCGTGCGGTTTCCGGCCCGCGCCAGGCATTCATCGCCGCGAACCACCAATGCCCCGACCGGCACTTCGCCCCGCCGCTCCGCGTCGCGCGCCTCCGCGAGCGCCTGGCGCATCCATTCTCCGTCTGTCATCGCCATCGGTCGAGCATAGCACGCTGCAGTAGGACAGGCTTTTAGCCTGTCCTGCCCCATCGTCGCCATAGTGCCATCCACTGGCCACACTTCTCCGCCCCGGCGCTTTCACATACACTGGGTGCCGCAATCCGGCAGCCGCCCGCGCCGCGTCCTCAGGCCGAGAAAGGAAATCGTGATGTTCACTCGTCTGCGGCTTTTCTCTGTGTGTCTCGCGGGAGTTGTGATTCCGCTCGCTCTTCTCGCCCTCTGCGCGCACGGAACGCCGCGTCCGGAGGCCCCTCCGCGTCAGGCGGCCGTTCCTGCGGCCGAACAGACCGCCGGCCAGGCCTTCAAAAACGTCCAGATCCTCAAAGAAATTCCTGCCTCGAAACTCATGCCCACGATGTATTTCATCGCCGCCTCGCTCGGCGTCGGCTGCGACCACTGCCACGTCACCTCCGACAACGAGCCTTGGCCGATGGAAAAGGACGACAAGAAAGAGAAGCAAACCGCCCGTGAAATGATGAAGATGATGCAAGCCATCAACGACCAGAACTTCGCCGGACGCCAGGAAGTCACCTGCGCCACCTGCCACGCCAGCCATGCTGAGCCCGTCGCACTTCCTCCCATTCCTCCGCTCGGCGCAAAGCACCCTGAGGCACAGCCGGCCGGCACGAAATCCCTGCCCAGCGCCGACCAGATTCTCGACCGCTACGTGGAGACGATCGGCGGCCGCGCCGCGCTCGACAAACTCAGCACCCGCAGTATCAAGGGCGCGCTCGTCTCCGATTCCGGCAGCACCCTCACTCTCGAAATCCTGGAGAAAGCCCCAAACCTCGGCCTGCTCACAGCGACTTCGCCAAAAGGTGGTGTAATTCGCGAGGGCTTCGACGGCACAACCGCCTGGAACGCCGCGGGCGCGAGCGTGTTTCCTGCCAGCGGGCTCGAAGGGGCGCGCATTGCCCGCGACTCAGCGTTCTTCGTCGATGCGGACGCGAAGAAGCGATATCCCCGCCGTTTTGTCGCGGGCCAGGAATTAATCAACGGCGAGGATGCCTATCTGGTTCGCGTCGGCGGTCACGGTGACGTTTCCGAAATGCTCTATTTCAGCGTGAACTCAGGCCTGCTGCTTCGCCGCATCGTGCTCACCCAAACAGCGCTCGGCCGTTACAACGAGCAGACCGATTTTTCCGATTATCGTGAGGTGGATGGTGCGAAGCTTCCCTTTACGGTCGCGCGAATGGAAGTCAACACGCGCTGCACCGAAAAATATTCCGAGATCAAGCAGAACCTCCCGGTGGACGATTCCGTCT
>DASPSB010000067.1:0-8221 GCA_035624135.1 Candidatus Acidiferrales bacterium
ACAACCACAAGGCCCGCCTTGTCGCGTTGGCTGGCGCTCGCCGCGGACCGCCTCAAACTTGTCTGGCCCTCGGTGATTTGGAGATCAATATCATGGGTCCGCCGCTCCGGCAGCAAGCGCAAGACGCTCGCGGTGCGCGAAACCGCTGCCCTTGGCGACCGCCGCTTCGTCTCCGTCATACAGTTCGAGCACCAGCGTTTCCTGATCGGATCGGGCCCCTCGTCGGTCACCCTGCTGGCGCAATTGCCAGACGAATCCGCCAGCGGAGAACAAAGCGGAGAAAAACTTTGAGGAGCGGGTTAATCAACTCCGCGAATTGCCACTCATCGTTTCTGCGGGCCTCGTTTTTCCGTGCCTCGTTCTTTCGTACCTTCCTGTTCTCGTTCCTTCTGTTCCTCGCTGCCGCACCGCTCTGGGCGCGTTCCCGGGCGGCGCCCAACTCGTCTCTGTCCGGCCTCCTGCCGGGAGCTTCCGCGCCCGGCGGTTCCGCGCCCTGGAACATTGTCGTACTACTCACGCTGCTGACTCTGATTCCTGCCATCGTGCTTTCGATGACGCCTTTCGTACGCCTGCTCATCGTCTTTCATTTCCTCCGCCAGGCGCTGGGCACTCAGACCACGCCCAGCAATCAGACGCTCATCGGACTCGCGCTCATCCTCACTTTCTTTCTCATGCAGCCGGTGGGCGCGGCCATCTATTCCGACGCCATCGTTCCCCTCGACGCCGGACGCATAACGATGATGGCCGCTCTCGACCGCTCCATCATTCCGACGCGCCACTTCATGCTCAAATACGCCCGCGAAAAAGATCTCGCGCTCTTCGTTGAGCTGGCGCATGAGCCGCGTCCCGCCCGCCCCGAAGATCTCGACCTGCGCATTGTCGCACCCGCCTATCTCCTCAGCGAACTCCAGACCGGGTTTCGCATCGGCGCCGCCCTCTTCTTCCCCTTTCTGGTCATCGATATGGTGACCGCCGCCATCACCACCTCGATCGGCATGATGCAACTGCCCCCGGTCATAATCTCCACCCCGCTCAAGATTCTTCTGTTTGTCGTCGTCGATGGATGGAACCTGCTGATCGGTTCCCTGATGCGGAGTTTTGCTTGAAAGGCGCTTATGGGAACCGAACAAGTGGTCACGCTGTTCCGCCACACACTGCAGATCGCTCTGCTCCTGGGCGCACCGCTGCTCCTGATCGCTGTCCTCGTCAGCCTGCTCGTCAATGTCGCGCAGGTGCTGACTTCCTTGCAGGATCAGACCCTTTCCCATGTCCCGCGTCTGGCGGTGATGGCGGCGGCCATCCTGCTGTTCTTTCCCTGGATGTTGCGCAAGCTGATGTTTTTCACCATCGGCTTGTGGTCCGACTTCCACCCGTTCGTGCGATGAAGTGTTAGCGGCTGGTTGAGGTGATTGTGTTCCAGATGACCATTGCGATGCCGATGGCGATTTCAATCGAGCGCACCCTCGCGGCCTGGATGATTGCCTGCTCGCGCGTCACCGGGCTGCTCGTCGTCGCGCCTTTTTTCGGCAGCGCCGCCATCTCGCCTCGCGTCAAGATCGGTCTCGCATTTCTCCTCACCTCATTCCTGGTCCCGCTGGTTCCCGCGATCCCGGCGGCGCTTCCGACGCCCGCGCTCATCGTGCTTCTGCTCGGCGAATTCGCCGTCGGCTTCCTCCTCGGACTCACCCTGCAACTCATCTTCGAAGCGGGACAGATTGCCGGCCAGGTATGCGGCGTCCAGATGGGGTATTCGCTCGCCAGCATCGTCAATCCCGATAACAGCCAGGCCGACTCCGCCGTGCTCTCCACCTTTTACCAACTGGTTGCGCTCCTGCTCTTTATTCAGCTCGGCGTCCCGCACTGGCTGTTGCGCGGACTTGCCCGCAGCTTCGACTACATGCCGCCCGGCCATTTTTCGCTCGCCTGGCCGGCGCTGCACGCGCTTCTCGAATTCGCTGCCGGCATGTTTGTGGCCGGTCTGCAGATCGCCGCGCCGGTCGTGGTCGCGAGCTTGTTTGCCGACGTCGCGCTTGGTTTTATCGGCAAAGCTTCGCCGCAATTGCCCGTCCTGTTTGTCGGGATCTCGATCAAGAACCTGTTGGGCTTGGCGCTCCTGTGCGGCGCGATTGCGTTCTGGCCGCGTTTCTTCGACGCCCGCTTCGGCCGCGCCCTCGAGGCCTCGGAAAGGATTTTGCGCCTAGCGCACTGAACACGACTAACCGACTAACGACCGTCTATGCCCGAAGCCAACCAGACCGAACAGGCAACCCCGCGACGACGCCAGAAGGCCCGCGAAAAAGGGCAGGTCGCCCGCAGCCGCGATCTTATCGGCGCCGCTTCCGGCATGGCCGCGACCTTTGTTCTCTTCTCCCTGCTGTCGAGCTTCCCCCTCGCCTGGCGCGGCTTTTTCCACGACTGCCTGGAAGGCGCCGTCTCCGGCAATCTTCGCATGGAGGCGCGGACTCCCGTCCTCACCCACTCCGGACTCTTCGTCGCGACGGGCGCCGCTCTCGCTTTGGGATGGATCGTTGCGCTTTCTTCCGCGCTGGCTCAGGGCGGCCTGGTCTTTGCTCCCACATCGCTCTTGCCCAACACCTCCCGCATCAGCCCCGCCGCCAAGCTGAAACAACTTTTCTCCATCACCGCACTGCGCGGACTGATGAAGTCCCTGCTCCCCGTCATCGCCGTCACCTACCTCGCCGTCGGCTGCCTGCGCCGCGACTGGCTTTTGCTCATGGCGCTCCCCGCGCGCTCCGCTCGCGGCATGCTCGGCTATGCTGCCGGCCTGATCTTCGAAGTTGCCTGGAAGTCCGCTCTCGTCCTCCTCGTCTGGTCCGTTCTCGATTACCTGTTCGAGCGGCAGCACCTTTCGAGCGAACTGAAAATGAGCCGCCAGGAGATGAAAGACGAATACAAGGAAACGGAAGGCAATCCCGTCATCAAAGGCCGCATCCGCCGGCTGCAACGCCAGGTGCGACGGCGCCGCATGCTCCAGGACACCAAGCGCGCCGCCGTCGTCATCACCAACCCCACCGCATACGCCATCGCGCTCGAGTACAGCCCCGACATGCCCGCGCCCGTCGTCGTCGCCAAGGGGCGCAACCTGTTCGCCGCCCAGATCAAGGAAATCGCGCGCTGGGAAAACATTCCCATGGTCGAGAATCCGCCGCTGGCTCACGTTCTCTACCGCACCGTCGAAGTGGGACAAAGCGTGCCCGCGAAACTCTATGCCGTCATTGCCGAAATCCTGGCCGCCGTCTACCGCGCACAAGCCCGCGCCGCGGCCGCGGCCGCTCGCGGAGGACGCCGCTAATGCCTGCCGCCGCCGTCAGCCCCGGACCTCTCACCCGCAACCAGTTCGTCGAATGGATCGTCCCCATCGCGGCGGTCAGCCTGGTCTTCGTGATGCTGGTGCCGTTGCCGGCATTCGCGCTCGATCTCCTCCTTGCCACCAGCTTTGCCGCTTCCGTGCTGGTTCTGCTCTCCGCCCTTCAGATCATGCGCCCGGCGCAGTTTTCCGTTTTTCCCAGCCTGTTGCTTCTGCTTACCCTGTTCCGGCTGTCTCTCAACCTCGCCTCCAGCCGGCGCATTCTTCTCCACGGCAACGAAGGCGCCAGCGCCGCCGGTCGCGTCATCGAGGCTTTCGGGCAATTCGTGGTGGGCGGCAACTACATCGTCGGATTCGTTCTGTTTATCGCGCTCATCGCCATCCAGTACATCGTCGTCAGCCACGGCGCCGTGCGCACCGCGGAAGTCACCGCCCGCTTCACCCTCGACGCTTTGCCCGGCAAGCAGATGGCCATCGACGCCGACCTCAATGCCGGACTCATCGACGAGCAGCAGGCGCGCGCCCGCCGCGAACAAACCGCTCGCGAAGCGGAATTCTACGGCGCCATGGACGGCGCCGCCCGCTTCAACCAGCGCGACTCCATCGCCACCATCCTCATCACCGGCATCAACATCCTGGCCGGCTTCCTGATCGGAGTCTTCCAACTCGACATTCCTTTTCGCGAAGCGCTCAAGACCTACACCGTGCTTACGGTGGGCGACGGCCTGGTCACCATGATCCCCTCGCTGCTCGTCTCGATGGCCGGCGGCATGGTCGTCACCCGCGCCTCCTCGAATGCCACCCTCTCCGCCGATCTCGGCACCCAGTTGCTCTCCCGCCGCCGCTCTCTGCAGATCGCGGCCGGCGTCATGGTCGCGCTCGCCTGCATCCCCGGACTGCCGAAATTTTCCTTCCTCGCCATCGCTGGCATGGTTGGCTTGCTTGCTTTGCGCCTGCCCAAACCCGTCAAGGACAAAGACGGCAAGCTCGTCGAACCGGTCACCGACCCCGGCGCCCTGCCCGCCGGCGAGAAAGACAAGAAAGCCGCCAAATCCGATTCCATCGAAGACCTGCTCAAGCTCGACGAACTTTCCCTCGAAGTCGGCTATGCCCTCGTCAGCCTGGTCGACGTGCAGCAAGGCGGACAGCTCCTCGCGCGTGTCAAAGCGCTGCGCAGCACCCTCGCCGTGCAACTTGGCTTTATCGTTCCGCCCATTCATATCACCGACAACGTCCGTCTCAAGCCGCGCGAATATGTCATCTCCCTGCGCGGCGTCGAAATCGCGCGCTGGGAAATGCTCGAAGATAAGGTCCTCGCCATCAGCTCGGAACTCACCCCACCCCCGCTGGCTGGAACCCCCACCCGCGAGCCCGCTTTTGGCGTTGCCGCCCTCTGGATTGCCCGCGCCCTCGAATCCCAGGCCCTCACTTCCGGCTATGCCGTCGTCGACCAGACTTCCGTGCTCTCTACCCACCTCGCCGAAATCATCCGCCAGCACGCCTACGAATTGCTTACCCGCCAGGAGACCAAGCGTCTGCTCGATCGCCTCGCGGAGAGCCACCCCAAGCTGGTCGAAGAACTGGTTCCGAAAATCCTGAGCCTCGGCGAGGTGCAAAAAGTCTTGCAGCAACTGCTGCGCGAGCAGGTTTCCGTTCGCGACCTTTCCACCATCCTCGAGACCCTGCTCGACGCTGCCGCCATCAACAAACATCCCGTATTGCTGGTCGAGTCTGCGCGGCAGGCGCTCGGCCGCGCCCTCGTTCGCCCCCTCCTCTCCGACGACGGCGGGTTGCGCGTGCTCACCCTCGATCACAACATCGAAGAGGAACTCAGCCGCGCCTTCAACCCCCAGGCGCCGCCCCCCACCAGCAACGGACTGCAGCCCTCCTTCGTCCGCCGCATTCTCGATGGCCTGCGCCAGCTGGCCGGAGATCAGGTGACGCAGACCTCGCCCATCCTGCTCTGCGCCACCCCGGCGCGTTTCCATCTGCGCCGCTTACTCGAACCCTTTCTCCCCAAAGTGGTAGTGCTTTCTCCCCTGGAAATTCCTCCCATGGTTTCCGTGCAGTCCCTAGGTACGGTGCGATGAGAAGGGCGCTAGCCATTCGTGTAAGTCATTGGTCATTAGTCGTTAGTCGTTCGGTGCCGGAGATGCGAACGATGAGCAGGGACTAACGACCAACGACTAACTACTAACTAACGACCAGAATTAAACGAAAGCAGGCCACCTCATGACCAAACATCCCGCCGAAGCCTATCAACGCGTCGAGAGCGACGCTGAACGTGAGCGGATTCTCATGGAACAGCTTCCCCAGGTACGCTATATCGCGCGCCGCATTCACGAGCGGCTGCCCCGCCACGTGCCCTTCGAAGACCTGGTCCATGCCGGGGTCCTCGGACTCATCGACGCCCTCAACAAGTTCGATACCTCCAAGCGCGTGCAGTTCAGTTCGTACGCCAAGTTTCGCATTCGCGGCGCGATCCTCGACAGTCTCCGCGAACTGGACTGGAGCCCGCGCGAATTGCGCCGCAAAGGCCGCCTCGTCGACTCCACCTACGCGGAGCTTTCCGGCAAGCTGGGACGCGTACCCACGGAAAATGAAATCGCCCATGAAATGGGTATCAACCTCGGCGAACTGCAATCCCTGCTCGCCGAACTCGACGGCCTCGAACTCGGCAGCCTGCGCATCGAGTCTTCCCGCGACGGCAAAGAAGAAAATCTCACCGACTACGTCCCCTCCAAGCCCGAGGAAACGCCTTTCTTCCAATGCCTTCGTTCGGAGGTGAAACATCTGCTGGAGCAGGCCATTTCCGAATTGCCGGAAAAGGAACAACGTGTTCTCACCCTTTACTACTACGAAGAACTCACCATGAAAGAAGTGGGAGCCGCGCTCGGCATTGGCGAATCGCGCGTTTCGCAGATTCATTCTCTCGCCATGCTTCGCCTGCGTGCCCGGCTCAATTTCCTGAATGTCACCGCCGCGCCTGCCGCTCGGGCCAAAGCCGCCGGAACCACCTAGGGCTGTGCCCTATGGATTCGCGGGATTAGTAGGAATGCTTGAAGGGCGCGGCACCAGCCGCGCCGCATCCTGAACCAGGAAAGAAGGGCTTTCTAGCCCTTGAGGGAGTAACCAACGTGGAGAAAGTACTCAACCAGGCAGAAATCGATGACATGGTACGGAAGGCGCGCACCGGCAACGTCGCCGCCGCCACCGCCACCGGCCCGGTTGTCCAGGCCTGGGATATCCGCCAAGCCGGACAAATCGGACGCGAGCAGTTGCGCGCCATCAACCAGCTCCACGAAACCTTTGCCCGCAATCTTACCGCCGCCATCGGCGGCTACCTGCGCATCGTTTTCGACTGCAGCCTGGTTTCCGCCGAGCATCTCACCTTCATCGAGTTCATCCAGCGCATCCCGGAGAAAGCCTATCTCGCCTCCATCGATCTCGCCCCGGTCGGCGCGACGGCTGTGCTCCAACTCGATCTCACCATCGCTTTCCCCATCATCGACGTCATGCTCGGCGGGGAAGGCAAGAGTGGCGAAATTACCCGCGCCGTTACCGAGATTGAGGAAGAGGTTCTAGAAGGCATCGTCCGCATCATGTGCCGCGAGTTGCAAACCGCCTGGCAGACGATTGCGCTCGAATTCAATTTCGGCGCACGCCAGCAGCTCTTGCAAACCCAGCGCCTCATGCCTCCCGAAGAAAAAAGTCTTTGCCTCAGCTTCGAGATCAAAATGTCGGAAACCCGCGGTACCCTCAACCTCGCCATCCCCGCCGTCGTGTCCAATGCCCTGCTCAGAAAAATCTCTGCCGACTTCAGCTATCAGCGCCGCCGCGGTCCAATCGAAAACCGCCTCCAGATTCAGAAAAAGCTGCTCAACTGTTTCTTCCCCGTCGAACTCTCCATGCGCGGCCTCGAAGTGCCTTTAGAAAACATTACCGAACTCGCTCCCGGCGACCTGCTCTGTTTTTCGCGGAACGCCTCCGCCCCAGCCGAGATGCTGGTTGATGGCGTTCCTCTCTGCTCGGCCACCCCGGTGCGCGTCAACAACCGGCGCGCCGCCAGCGTCCTCTCTCTCGAAACCCCGCTTCCATCCAAAGGTGAGCTATGACCGACCTTCCCGATGCACCGGCCAATAACCCGGCCCCCGCACCTCTTGCTGATCATCACGCAGAACTCCGCCCCGAGCTCCGCAATTGGTGTGAAGCCTGGAAAACCTGTCTCCAGAATGTTCTCTCCCAGATTTCCGGAGACGCTTCCGGACAACCAACCGTTTTCGAAATTTCTTCCGAGCCGCTGCCACCCACCGATTCCGACCTCTGGTATACGGTCGTCGCTGGAGGCGCCGCTCATGGCGAGATGACCCTGCGTCTATCTGCCGCCTCTGCCACCCGCCTCGCGCGGAAGTTCGTCGGCGAAACCGATCCCGCGCCCGAAGGCATTACTGAAGGCATTACCGCAGACCACAAAGAAGCTCTTGAAGAACTCTTGCGGCAGATCGCCGGCCTCGCCGCGACCGCCCTCGCCGCGACCGCCGGCGGCGGAGTTCAGTTCCATCTCGCCGCCTCTGCCGCGCCCTCCTGGTCCTCCGACGCTATCGTCTGCCTCCGCACCAGGAACGAAGCCGAAGGCGATGTCTCCATCGCCATCGAAATTCAGATCAGCCCAGCGCTCGCCGCCGCGCTCCAGCCGCGCGTGCAGCCCGGGTCCCCCGCGCCAACCTCGGCGCCAGCATCGCCCCCGTCTTCCGCGCTACGCCGCCTCATGGATGTCGGCCTCGACGTCAAACTCCGCTTCGGAACCCGCCGCATGCTGCTGGGCGATGTGCTCGCCCTCAATCCCGGAGTCGTCGTCGAACTCGATAGCACTATCAATTCACCCGTGGATCT